>CAMFTQ010000011.1 GCA_945988865.1 uncultured Anaeromassilibacillus sp. | reverse complement strand
AGCTCATTTGCGCTCGGGTGGATAAGTGCGCACATAACTATCCAGTCGGAAAGCTTTTTTGCACTGCGTACTATGTAGGGCGAAATTTTGTCGTTATCTGTAAGCTGTGAGGAAATTGAGGTCACGTATTTTTTTATGTCTTTTGAGGTGGAAAGCATAATAAGCCTTTCTTTCGCTCTTGTCATAGCTACGTAGAGGATTCTTAACTCCTCTGACTTTTCGCTGCGCATATTTTCTATGCAGAGTGCTTCACGGGGCATTGTTGTGTATCTGCACATTCTGTCCTTGTCAACACGCTTTGAGGCAAAGCCCATTTTGCTGTGGAGCTGTATTTCTTCTGATTTATCCGATACAAACTGCCTTGCAGTATTTGCAATAATACAAACAGGAAATTGAAGTCCCTTGCTTTTGTGAATACTCATAACTCTTACGCCTAAAAACTGTAATCCGTTGTCATCGGCGGCAGCCTTTAGATTTTCGCCCTGCTCTTTTAGCGTGTCAATATAATTAACAAATGACGACAGTCCTCTGTAGCCGTTTTTTTCAAATTCACGAGCGTACTCCTGTAACAGCCTTAAATTATTTACTGCATTTGAGTAAGGTGCTACGGCTGATGAAACTGAAACGTAGCCTGTCATTTCAAAAATTTTGTTTATAAGAGCGTCAACGCTCAGTGTAATCGAAAAGGTACGAAGCTCTCTTAGCGTTCTTATAAAATCGGAGCATTTTTCATCACCATTTTCAGCGTATGACGATACGGCTGAATAGAGATTTGTGTGCCTGCTCTCTGCTCTGATTTTTGCCATATCATCTGCTGTAAAGCCGTAAATCGGACTCATCATAACCGACAAAAGCGGTATATCCTGTGCGGGGTTGTCGATTATTTTAAGGAAGTTTAAAATCACCGAAATTTCGGGCATATCGAGAAAGCTGTCGGTTAATTCAGAATACGCAAAAATTCCGTTTTGCTTTAATATGTCAACGTAAATATGAGCGTATTTTTTGGTGTTTCTAAGCAGTATTGCAAAGTCACCGTTTTCGGCATTTCTAAGCACTCCGTTTTCTGTAATGCAAGGCTCTCTTTTCATCTTCATAATCAATTCAACTATATACAAAGCCTCTTTTACACAAGCGTCTGTTTCATCATCAGTTTCTATCAGATGAAGCTCTGTATGCGGATATGGTGAGTCGGGGTACTGCGCACCCGGAGTGAGCCTTTCTTCGCCGTCATATTCAATGTCGCCGACCTCCTTTGACATAAGGCTGTCAAACACAAAGTTTGTTGCATCTGTTATACCTGTTCTGCTTCTGAAGTTCTTGTCAAGAATAATTCTTGACGGTTGCTCCTTGTTTTCAACACTGTAAAGCGATGTTCTTTCTTTTCTTGCTATAAATATTTCGGGCATCGCCTGACGAAAGCCGTAGATACTTTGCTTTACGTCACCTACTACAAAGAGGTTTTTTTCATCTTTACTTATTGCACTGAATATTAAATCCTGAACCTCGTTTGCGTCCTGATATTCATCAATCATTACAGCATCAAATGAAAGGGAGGCTTTTTCGGCTGTTTTTGTTTTAATTATTTTTCCGTCCTTTATTTCAACAAGAAGCCGAAGCGTCCAATGCTCAAGGTCGTTGAAGTCTGCTATATTTCTCTGTCGCTTGAGCCTTGAAAACTCCTTTGAAAATTCTCTTACACATTCAAACAAAGAGCCTATAATCGGTCTGAGCGTTAATATATCGTCCTTACAATCAAAGTCCGACTGAAAGAAAAGCATTTTAAGCTCATTTACAACATTCTTTACAATATTTCTGTCGGCTGCGGCTTTTATCTTAGGCGGATAATCCTTGTACCCTCTTTTTACTGAAAAAGTACCTGCTTCAAATGAATTGACAGCTTTGATTATTTTATCCCAGTCGCCCTGCTTTAGTGAGTCGAGCAATCTGTTAAAATAATCAATATCGCCCTTTACTAAATCTATCGCCTTTTCAAAAATATCAGGCTCTTCTTTAATTAAATTTAATATTCCCTTTGACAGCTTCAACGCATATTCGGCGGCGCTTTGAGCGTACTCGCAGATTTTTACACCCCAGACAGTTTTTGATGAATCTATTGTATCGTCATACATATTGAGTTTTTCTGTCATCCATTCATCGGGGAAAGGGTGCGAAAGCAGAAATTCGTAGAGCTTTAGAATTACTTTTTTTAGCTTTTCATCATTTTTCGCCGTTGAAAAGGAGTCTGCAAGCTCGGCAAAATCCTGTGAATTATTCTGATAAAATATATCAAGCGATGTTTCCATAGCCTTGTGCTTGAGCATTTTAAGCTCGCCGTCATCGGCTATTCTGAAATCATTTGAAATGTCGAGCAGATAAAAATTTTCTCTGACAAAATCTGAGCAAAAGCTGTGTATTGTTGAGATATGAGCGTTGTTCATAAGCGTTTGCTGTCTTCTAAGATTTTCGTCATACGGGTTTTTCTTTAACAGCTCGTCTATTCTTTCGCATATTCTGTCACGCATTTCCTTGGCGGCGGCTCTTGTGTATGTAACTACAAGCAATCTGTCGGCATCAACAGGATTTTTGCTGTCGGTTATCATACTTATAATGCGTTCAACTAATACCGCCGTTTTGCCTGAGCCTGCCGCAGCCGATACAAGCAGAGAACCGCCTCGTGCGTTTATTGCGTTTTGCTGATTTTCTGTCCACGTAACTGCCATTATTGCACCTGCTCTTTCTCTTTTTGCTCATTAAATAAATCGTCTATAACAGCCTGACGGTCATATTTTATTGCTTTTATGAATTTCTTTTCGTCTGTATATCCGCAGACGGTTATGTAAGGACAGTATTCACAGCTGTTTTTTGTTCCCTTTAACGGCAACGCTTCAACATTTCCGCTGTGCAGATTGTCTGCCATATCTGTAACAATACTGTCAATTCTTTTGAAAATTGCACCCAAAAGCTCAATGCTTGCGGCGTTTGCAGAATTGAGATAAACCTCACCCTTTTTATTTACAACAGGAATATATCTGCCCTGACATTCTCTTTCCATTCCCTTAATAACGTCCATATCGTTTAGGATAAGTCCGTTCATACGGTAGCATTTATCAATTTCACCGTCTAATTTTTCCTGCTGTATTTCTTTGCTTGCGTTTATTATCGGAGATACAGACGGCATATACAAAACACCTGCCGGTATTATTTCATCTGCGTATCTTTCTTTGCCGTTTTTCTGTACTGCGCTTAAATATATAAGCATTTGCAGATTAAGTCCGTACATAATATCTGACAAATCAAACACCTTTGTACCTGTTTTGTAGTCTATTATGCGGATATAGAGCTTGCCGTTTTTCTCCATTTTATCTACTCTGTCGATACTGCCGTAGATTGTAACAGAGCGATTATCGGGTAGTTCTATTTTGTACGGCTTAATGTCCTGACCGATATTAAGCTCAAAGTCAACGGGTACAAATTCGCTTTGAGAAAGCTCCTGTGAAATACGCATTACAAGGCTTACACAGGCGTCCTTTAGCTTTTCGTACATAAAGAGAAAGCGAGCCGATTTATTGTCAAGTCCACCTAAATTTTCGTTTGCGTACTGCTCTAAAATTGATGAGATAATTTCTTTTGTTTCATTTTTTGTGATTGACTGTAGCACTGACTTTTCTGTGCTTTTTAAGTAGCTTTCAAGCACAAAGTGAACTATTGTGCCGTATTGCAGTGAGTCGATTTCTGCTCTTCTTCTCTCTTTTGCCTTTAAGCCGTATTGGCAGAAATACTGAAATTTGCAGAGATTGTATTTTTCTACCTGAGAAGCAGAGATACTAAGCTGTCTGCCAAAGAGGTTCATAGCAGTTTCTTTGTTGTTGATTTCAAACGGCTTTTCGTTTATCGCTCTGTCGATTGACTCAAGCACCTTTTTATATTTTTCATTTTCAGAAAACAGCTTTTTCAGCTCCTTAGCTTCATCAGTGCCTGTACTGTAGAGTGACGCACAATATTCAAAGGCTGATTTTTCGCACCAGATATTGTCAAGAACAGATACGCTTTTACAGTAAGGTAAAAGATTTTTGAAAAGCCTTGAACATTCCTTTACAAGTGAGGACGGCTTTTCCTCCTCGCCCTTGAGGTTTGTGTTGTAATATGATAAATAGAGCTTTTGCGAAGCACTGCTCATAGCGCAATATGCAAGGTAGGTTTCTTGCTTTGCAAGCTCGCTTATGCAGTCGCTAAGCGGAAGTCCAAGCTCGTCTATAATCATTCTGCGTTGTCTGTCGGTGAAAATTCCGCTTTGAACAGGAGTTCTGGGAAAGACACCGTCAACTGCGCCTATTACAAAAACTGCTTTTTTGTTTGTCAGCCTTATTCTGTCCGCTGTGCCAACTGTTACCTGATCAAGTCCACGAGGAATAGTTGCAAGCTCCTCGTTGTTAAGTCTAAGCGACAAAAGCTCTCTGTAGCGTTTTGCCGATATTATGCTGTCGCCGAGGATTTTATACATTTTATCAAGAGCGTTCATAAGGATTGCCCACAGCCTTATCTGCTCTCTTGAAAGGTCGTATTGGTTATCGTTTTCAAGCTCGTCTGCAAGGCTTTTCAGATTTTCGGGAACGTTAAGCTCAAGCAAAAGGCTGTATAACGCTTTTGTGATTTCTTCGCCTGTTGCGTCTGTTATTTTCTCTTTAAACTCTAAGAGCGTTGAGATAATACTCTTTCTTATTTGCTCAAGGTTTGCAAGTGTTTTTTTGTCGCTTTCGGTAAAGGTATTCGAAAAGCCCTTTGGATTGTCTGTAAATTCAGAGCAAAAGCGTGAGCCTGTGATATTCCAGACAAAAAGGTAGTTTTCAAAATCGGCTATCTCTTTTGCATCAAAATCGGTAAGACCTGTTTTTAAGATTGACAAAACTGCCTCTCGCTCAAAATTTGCCGTAACTGCATCAAAACAGCTGTCAACTAACTTTACAAGAGGTTTTATGGCTATATTCTGAGCAACGTCCATAAAGTAAGAAATTTCGTATTTATCAAATATCGTGTCAAGAATCGAGCTGTAAACAGATAAATCTCGGCATACTACGGCAAAATCGTTGTAGCGGTAATCTTCTTCAATAACAAGACGGCGAATTGTTTTTGCGACAAATTCCGATTCATCATAGACGGTTGATGCGCTGTAAATTTGAAAGTCGGTGGGAATATAGTCAAGCGGTTGACTGTCTATGCAATAAATGCTCTTTTCTATATTTTCAAGATCCTTGCTTTTAAAGCGGTAATTCTTATCAAAGGTTATATTCGGCGCAATTTTAACATCGTTTTTCTTTGCAATATTTTTAAGTACTTTTGCGGTACGTTTTGTTGTGAAAAATATTTTGTCCTGCTCCTCGGAAATTAGAGGATCGTCTGTTAAGGCACAGTAAAAATCAACACTTTGTATCATAAGCTGTTGCAAAGCGTTTTGCTCTATCACAGTAAAACCGCTGAAGCCGTCAACGGCAACGGTGTAATCCGAAAACATTTTATTCTCTGACAGAATTTTCGCAGTTTTTGACAGTCTGTCAATGGGGTCTATGTATTTATTTTCTATTATCGCATCATAAGCCTGACAGACAAGCGCTGTTTCACGCAGCTTTTGCTTTAGCACCTCGTCTGAAGTGTTTTCTGATTTTTCAAAAAGCTGTGACGGAGTTATTGCGCACTTTTTGTATTCCTTTTCTGCCGAGAGCATAAGCGTTACAAGCTCTTTGTTCTTTACCTGATTTGCATAAAGCGAAAGGCTGTCCTGTACTTGTTCTACAGCCATACTCATAATTATGTATTTTTCGCCGTCGTCAAGTACGGCGGCAGAGCTTTTGTCTGATTTTTCCTCTACGTAATCGCACAGACGAGAAAAGCCGACAACAAGTACATTTCGGCAAAGCTTAGGTCCTAAAAGCTCTAAGAAAACCTTTTCTGTATCAAACGACATCTGGTCGGGAACGATAAACAAAAGCTTGCTGTTGCCGTTCTTTGCAAGCTGTGCAAAGTAGTTTTGCAGATATGTTGTTTTGCCTGTTCCGCTTCTTCCTGTTAATATTCTGAGCATATGCCACCTCAATAATCAGCACAAAAATAATATTTTAGATACATTATACCATAAGCTGTGACCTATTTACAGTACACAGAAAAATTTTTTATTTGTTAAAAGTAAAAAATTCGCCGATT
Source organism: uncultured Anaeromassilibacillus sp. (assembly GCA_945988865.1). GTDB lineage: Bacteria > Bacillota > Clostridia > Oscillospirales > Acutalibacteraceae > CAMFTQ01. Next base: position 4,104 of record CAMFTQ010000011.1, on the reverse strand, counting down.
TTTTGAATGTACTCAAGCATCAGAAATTTGTATTCGTACCTTCCGTTGCTGTCAAGAATGTTGTACTCCTCTTGCGTTGTGTTAACTTTTAGCTCGTCTAAGTTAGCAGCAGCACCTATGCAAAGAGCCGGATACATTACGCACCACCAGTTTTTACCCTTTGCACCTCCTATTGTAATTCGCAGAGCGTCATAATCTCCGGATGGCATTGTGACGCTTTCGTAGTGACGTGTGTTAAAGTGCATATTTGTAATTTCTGCCTTCACCTGATAATCATAACCGTTGTCATAAACTGTCTGCTGTGCTGTTTGAATAATTTTTTCAAGGCTTTGCTTTGTAAGTGAAATAGCGTCTTGCTTGCTGTCGGCGTTTTTGTATAGATTATCTGTTTGCTGTAAAACGGCATCTCTGACCTTTAGCTTTAAATTTTGATCCTCTTTTGAATCTGAATTTGCTAAGATGTGAAGTCTGAATACATCGTCTGAAATCTGCTTGCATTGCGCCTGAAACGGTACAAGTGAAATAAGAAACGATAAAAATATGCCTGCTGTTATTGCTTTTAAAACTGTTTTCATAAAAATTACCTGCCTTTAATCTGATACTTTGATTATAGGCAGGTAAAATTTGTTTATTCAATTAAAATGTGCAGCCGTTTTTAACAGGCTCACATAAAAAGACATCTTTATAGCTCTTTTTAAGCTCGTCACAGCACTTCTGCGCATTCTTTTCTGTTAAGAATACTCCGAAAACGGCAGAGCCTGAACCGCTCATACACGCTCCCTTTGCCTTGTGCTTTATCATTTCAAGCTTGATTTTGTTTACCTCGTCAAGACAAAGCGCTTCTTCAAAATCGTTATACATACAAAAGCATAACATTCTGATGTCACGGCGATAGAGGGATTTTATAGCTTCGTTTGTGTATTCAAATTCCTTTTTCGGTAAACTGTCAACCTTTTCATAGGCAACTGCTGTTGAAACGGAAATTTCAGGCTTGCATATTACGATGTGACATTTTGGCATAGGCTTTAGCTTTGTGAGCTTTGTGCCTGTTTCCTGTGCGTGACAGGTGCCTCCCATTATGCAAAACGGCACGTCAGCACCGATTTTTTCGCCTATTTCCATCATTTGACTGATATTAAGATTTGCAGAAAACAGCTTGTTGAGCGCTACAATAACTGCACCACCGTCAGCGCTTCCTCCTGCAAGTCCTGCTTGCGTGGGGATTGACTTATCAATATGTATCCGAAGTCCGCTTGGGGCAATTTTTGTATAATCAAAAAACTTAACAGCCGACTTATAGACAATATTGCTCTCGTCACAGGGAACTCCGGGATAGTCGCAGGAAACGCTGATTTTGCTGTCGTCTGTTCTTGTGACCGTCACACTGTCGTAAAGAGAAACCGTCTGCATTATGGTTGACAAATTGTGGTAGCCGTCAAAGCGTTTACCTAAAATATCGAGCGTGAGGTTGATTTTTGCCGGTGCTGTAACGGTTGCTTTCATAAAATCATTCCTTTAGGGTTTAGTCGTTATTCTTCTGCTCTTCCTTTAACTCTTTGAGGAATTCTTCAATTCTGCCGAGCGCTGTGCTTAGGTGCTTTAATGAATAGGAATACGATACCCTGACATATCCCTCTCCGCTTTCTCCGAACGCATTACCCGGCACTACTGCTATTCGCTTTGAGTTTAATAATCGTGTGCAGAACTCCTCGCTTGAAAGTCCTGTTGACTTGATACAAGGGAAAACATAGAACGCACCGAGCGGTTCAAAGCATTCAAGTCCCATTCTGTCAAAGCTGCCGACTACAAGTCTGCGACGCATTTCGTACTGTGAACGCATTTCTTCTATATCCGCATCACCGTTTCTGAGTGCCTCGATAGCCGCATACTGTGCCGTAGTGGGCGCTGACATAATTCCGTATTGGTGAAGCTTTGTTAATTGGTCGATTATAGGCTTAGGACCTAAGGCGTAGCCGAGTCGCCAGCCTGTCATAGCGTATGACTTAGAAAAGCCGTTTACAACGATAGTACGCTCCTTCATATTGTCAATAGATGCAAAGGAAACGTGATTTTTTCCGCCGTAGGTAAGCTCGCTGTAAATCTCGTCAGAGATTACCATAAGGTTATGCTTTTCTACAACCTTTGCGATTTCTTCTAACTGTTCACGCTCCATAATTGCGCCTGTGGGGTTATTCGGGAAAGGCAGAATAAGGATTTTTGTCTTATCGGTGATTTTTTCTTCTATCTCCTCAACTGTGAGCCTGAACTCGTCCTCCATTTTAGTTTCAATAATAACAGGTGTAGCACCCGTCATAATTGTCAGCGGTTCGTAGCATACAAATGATGGCTGAGGAATAAGCACCTCGTCACCCGGTCCTGCCAGACAGCGCAATGCTGCGTCTATTGCTTCACTGCCACCTACAGTTACAAGCACCTGCGTTTCGGGGTCGTAAGAAACGCTGAAGCGTCTTTCAAAATATTTTGATATTTCCTGTCTTAGCTTTGTAAAGCCTCTGTTCGGTGTGTACCACGTTCTGCCCATTTCAAGCGATTCTATGCCTGCCTGACGAACGTGCCACGGCGTCTGAAAATCAGGCTCGCCTACAGAAAGTGAAATTACGTTGTCCATTTCGTTTGCAATATCAAAAAACTTTCTGATGCCCGATGGCTTTATGTCAACAATTTTTTTATTTAGCATCTGCTGATAATCTATCACAGTACCATACTCCTTTTATCTTCCTGCTGGTCGATTTCTTTGATGTTTACTCCGCCGTCCTTGTAGCGTTTGAGCATAAAGTGGGTTGCCGTTGAGAGAACACCGTCAATTGTTGACAGTCTTCTTGATACAAAGCTTGCTATATCCTGAATAGTTTTGCCCTTTACAAATACGGCAAAATCGTAAGCTCCTGCCATAAGGTACAAGGAGTCAACCTCGTCAAACATCATAAGTCTTTCTGCAACCTCGTCAAAGCCTGTTACCTTTTTTGGAGATACTCGCACCTCAATAAGTGCGGTAACGTCTGCACCCTTGACCTTTTCCCAGTTTACAAGCGCTCTGTAGCCTTTGATTATGCCCTGCGCTTCGTATTCGGCAATCTGTGCCGCTATGTAATCCTCAGGCTCGCCGAGCATCATGGCAAGCTCTGCGTTTGTAAAGCTTGAATTTTCGCTTAAAAGTTTAAGTAAGCTGTCCATAAAATAACCTCCGATTATAATTTCAAGAGCTGTAAATAGTATTATACAGCCTGCGTGAGCGGATTGTCAACTGTAGTAATCATATCAAGACAGAGTGCCGCACAGATACACAGGTGCTGTGAGGTTTCTCTGTTTACCTTTAGCTGATAGCTGTTAAAGCCGTTTGAGTACGATTTTGTCTGCGTTGCGACAACTGAATTATCCACATCAAGAAAATCAAAGCTGTGCGTAAAAAGACTTCCGACAACGTGCCAGCCGATACCGTAAAAATAGCAAAAGACCTTTTTGTTTTTGACATTTACCACAAGCCTTATATTGCGATTGTCGGCTGTTATTGAGAACGCTCTGAGCATCGGCAAAGGTACGATTTTTATCTTGCCGTTTTTTTCGTTATCAGAATTTAAAAGATAAAATTTTTGCGATGCATTTTTCGCCTTATAAGCTAATTTGTAGCAGATGTTGCCTGAATTATCGTAAACAACAAAGCTGTCGTGTGAATCAGACAGATCACGTGTAATAAAGAAATCCATATATCTCAGTCCAAAAAATAATATTAGCTGTCAAGCTCTGAAAGCCAGACCTTAACGCTTGCGTCACTCGGCATCCTCCAGTCGCCTCGGGGAGATAGCGTGACAGAGCCTACCTTTGGTCCGTCAGGCAGACAGGAACGCTTGAATTGCTGAGTGAAAAAGCGTTTTACAAATATTTTGAGCCATTTCAGAATAATTTGTTCATCATATGTGTTTTTGAATGCGATTTTTGCTATGTGATAAATCTTTTTCGGAGAATAGCCGAAACGCACAAAGTAGTAAAGGAAAAAGTCGTGAAGCTCATAAGGACCTACCAAGTCCTCAGTTTTCTGAGCGATTTTGCCGTTTTCGTCAGGCGGTAAAAGCTCAGGACTTACAG
>CAMFTQ010000010.1 GCA_945988865.1 uncultured Anaeromassilibacillus sp. | reverse complement strand
CGGCACACAGGAAGCCATTTTGAAATTTCCTCATCATCAAGGCTTGAAATGAGCTTAATTCTTACAATAATATCGTCAATGTTCAACAGCTCACCTCCTGAAAATTTTTTCAAATCAATATTCCAAGGCTTTTGCGCTGTCCTTGAAAATCTTTGCAAAGCCGGCAATACAGCTTATTGACGCACGTTCAAGCTGACGGTCAATGAGCTTGTCGTAATCTGTCACAATGTCGCCTGCCTGCACCATTTCAAGCGCACAGTTTTTGTCAAGACCGATAATTTTACCGCTTTCCATTGACTGAGCGTGAAGAAGCGTTGCGCCCATAGGAGTAATCATTTTGCCTGTTCCCTGAAAGTTAAGGCCTGATGATGCGTCCTTCATCTCGTCAAGCGCAAGGAGCTTTTTCATAGCGTCTGTCGGAGCTAAGATAGTGTTAAGCTCATAAGGGCTGACTCCTGCCCAGAGGCTTACTAAATCGTTGTACGAAAGCTTGCCGTCTGTTTCTGCCGTAATGACCGAGCAAGGGTTATTGTTGCCGTCACCGTTTAACAGCACGTCAACTGCGTCTTTAAGCTGAGCACGTGCGATGTATGCGCCAATCTGCTTTAATGTGACGGTGAATAAGTCAAGTCGCTGAAATCTTACAGCCTCGTATGATGCTACAAGCATTCTGCCTCTTTTGTGGAGCTTTACAAGATTTTCCTGAGTTTTTACAGTTGTCTGCGGAATATACGCACCCTCGCCTACGATTTTGAGCGTCTTATCGTCCTCCTCGGGAGTTGAAGTGATTGTGCGGTAATCCATACCGTCAATGTTGGTAACGGTTGCAACAATGTTTGGTAAAATATCAACGCTTTCCATTCCTGCTCTTACAGCCTGACTTACATATTCAGGGAAAAGTGCGGCAGAGCCGGAGCTTTGGAAAAACTTTTCAACACAGTCAGAGCCTTTACCGCTTACCTTGATGTCAAAGCGTTTAAGCTGACGTGAAAAAGCGTCAAGTCCTGCAAGCGAAGTGCCTGCATAGTTTTCTGACGGGTCAAGCTCCTCGAGTACATCTGTCATACTTTTGCCCTTAACGCTATACATACCCTTTTCTAAAGTAATGTTTTCATAATTTGCCATAAATAATCACCCTTTCAAATTTATCAAAGAATAAAGCCGATATGCTGACTGTCAAAGTCTGTCACAAGACATTCTCTGCCACCTGTGCCTATTGTAACCTTGCCGCCGTCAGCAGGCTTAATGCTCTGAAAGCCTACGGCTGCGTTTCCTGTAAACGGCATACGCACATAGCCTGAAAGCTGTACTGTGGCATAGCCATCTCTTACATTTACACACACTCCGCACAGCTTGCTGTCTGAAGCCGTACAGGGAGCTACAGTGCCGTTACCGCTGATTTTCACAGGCACACCCTCTTTTGTCAGCGACTTGTCGGCAATAAAGGTAATCACATTTTCGTTATATCCGTTAAAATTTACGTTCATTTATATCCCTCCGAAATCAAATTTTAAATTCATTGTTTTTAAACTCTGCCACTGCTTTCTTTTCACTGCAAAGCTGTGGTGATAATGGCTTGCGACGGAGCTTGCCCTTGTAGTATTTTTCAAACTGCACAAGCTCGTCTATGCTCATCTTCTTGACTACACCTGCCATAGCGTTATAGGGAATGTCAGGCTCTGCAACAGCTGTCAAGCTTAAGATGCTCTTTCTTAGCTGCTCGCAGTACATTTCACCCTGCTGTGCCTTCTCTTTAAGCTGTGCAATATATCCGCAGAGCTTTTCTGACTGATGACTGTCAAGAGTAATCGTTTCTTTTGTTTCAAGTGCTTTTAAAATTTCTGTCAATGATGTCACCTCTGTTTTCTTTTTATAGCTTTTTATAACGCCTGCCTTTGGCTGTGCCGGAACAGCCACAAAGCTCCATTCATACGCATCGTACGGCTCGCAAAGCATACCGTAGCACAAATTACCGTTGTAGCTCTCTCCCTTTTTGTGCGAACACAAATGTGAGCTCATATCCTCCGAGCAGATTGAGCATACCGTTTTGCCCACTGCACAGCCAACGCTTACCTCCTTTGTAATTCCGCTGTCAAGCGACAGGATAAGCTCGCTGTTTTGCTCGCTTTTCGGCATATAGGCACGTGCCGTCAGGCGAAAATAATCATCGCCTGTCTTTGTCTTTTTGCCGGCTACCGCTTCAACCTTGCAGTCAAAAATTCTTGCCGTCTGATTAGATGCAGACGGATTATGGTCAAGTATTCCTGTTTTGCCGACAAACAGCTTTTCAAGCTCAAAAAGAGCTTCAACCGTAAAGCGTTCGTAATCTCTGTCAATGTCGTTGTCGCAAAGCACCACCGAAAAAACATACACCTCGTCTGACGTAAACTGTCGCCTTGTGTATTTGTTGATAAGCGCAAGCTCATCGTCTGTCACTGTATGCTCTGAAGCTATAGTATCTGCCAAAGCTGTGTTTTTGTTTTTAACCGTTTTATCCCTGTTCAAGCGTCCACCTCCGAATTCTGCATTTTTGCTTTGTTTTCTGCTTCAAGGCTTTCTGCCTGTGCATTTAAAAGTCTTGCACGTGCAAGCTCTGTTTCGTCTTGTAAATTGATGTTGCTCCATTCGATTTTCACACCGTCACCGTAGCCGTTGAGCCTTAGCCACATAGAGCAGATTTGTTTTATCACAGGGTTTAAAAGCGTTCTGTAATATTCAAGCTCGCTTGTCAGAATATCCGCCTGCTGACTGCTCATTCTCTCTGTGCTTGACCAGCTAAGTCCCAACAGAAACGGAGGAATAGACAGCTTTGCAACAATCTGCTCAAGCAGATGCTTTATCGGAATATCGCAGTCGGGTATCTGATTTTCAGCACCGATTACTTTAATAGAAACATCGCCCACCGACACAAAGTCGCACACCTGCTTTGAGCGCATAGCCTTGCTCCATTGTTGTGCAATTTCTGTCGCTCTTTTCTGTGCCGTCACACCGCTTGTATCGGAGGACGGCTTATATGTAACGGCAAAACGGACGTTGCCCACTCTGTCCCAGTTTGTGCCGACAGAGTTAAAAATCTTGAGCAATACAGAGCTTACAAACGGCAGTCCCTGCATAACTGACGTACCCTTGCACGTACCCGCCTGTGGGTTTAAAAGCGTTTTCAGCACAAGCGACTGATACGGGATTTGCTCTGCCTGCACGTCACGTCTGCACACAATAATATCAAGCGGACTGTTGCCCTGTTTTAGAGTAATGTCGCTTAAATCTGCATTGTAAAGCGCCATAAGCGAAGAGCCGTCAGCACTTAGCACCATTTCACCTACCGCTGTGCCAAAGGTCAGCAAGCAATCAAGATAGCTGTAGATAAACGGCATAATTCCTTTAGCTGTACCGCAGTCCACACTATCTAAAAATTCGTCAAGTAGCTTTTGTGCCGAAGTGTCAAGGCTTTGCACCTTAAAGTCGCCGATAAGCCTGACGGTTTTGCAGATAGCCGCATCTATAATCGGCACAGCCTCCCTGAGCGCTCTGTAAAGCGAAAGCTCGCAGTCTGTCAGAGGAACATAATTGTTAAGTGCAGAAAACGGATGACTGCTAAAGCCTGACGGCGCAGTAAACACCGTTGATGTCTGTTTACTCTCGGCAGCTGCATCTTTTTTTCTGACTTTAGAAAACAAATTCATTTTTCTTCCTCCTGTTATCTTTCGGCGGCAATAGCAAAAAACTCGTCATTGCCGCCGTTAAGAATAGTCGTTACAAAGTAACGTATATCGTCCATAGCGTGGTCGTTCTCTTTTACGGGGCAATCGTTACCGCCCCTGCTGTCCCACCTGTAAAGTGAAAATTCACGCATACTGTCAAGACAATTATTGCAGATTTTTATCTGTCCCTGCTTAAGCGCATCAGACACTCTTCGTATTCCGTCAATCACATTATTGTTGGCGGGAACAACGCTGAATTTGTTGTGTCTGCGTATTACCTCAATAAAGCTCGCCGCTGACGGGTCCACCGTAAGACAGGATAACTGTCTGTCGCCGACAAGCTCTAAAAGCGCACTGTAATGCTCCTCGTCTGTTTTTTGAAAGCCCTTTGCACGTGAATCAAAGTAATACTCGTCAATTCTGTACCACGCATCTGTTCTTTTGCCCCATAGTCCAAAGGAGGCAGGGTTTACCGTACCGTAGTCGCACGATACAGCGTACTCCGTAAATCCTCCATCGGGTACGGGGCAATACATATTCTGCTTATCCATAAACGGATAAACAGCACCGTAAACCGCCGACCACTCGCCCTTTACAAACCGCTTGTAAAACGCACCGCTGTAAAGGCTTTCGTACCGCTTTATCATCTGCACAGAAAGCGAGGGGTTGTCCTGCATTGTAAAGTGAATATAAAGAGCGTTTTTCTCTTTTGTCTTTAAAATCCACTCTCTGTAAAACCAATGCTGGGGATATTCGGGGTTACAGTTAAACCAAAAGACAGAGCCTGCAACGGAGCATCTGGCGAGCGCCTGTTCTACAAACGATCTGGGCATCAGAGCCACCTCGTCGAGCAGCACTCCCGACAATGTCATACCCTGAATCAATGCGGCTGACGACTCATCCTTTCCGCCGAAAAGGTAAAATCTGTTTGTCCTTTTGCGAAAGGTAATTTCTAAAATATTTGACGACACCTTGTCGTTCACCGCAAAGCCTAACTCCTTTAGAACAGGTATAATCGGCGTTACAACGTTTCTGCGAAGCGACCGTATTGTTTTTCCGCAAAGCGCAAACGAAGAGTTTTCAAACCGATAGAACGCCCACGCAATAAAAGAAACCGACATACAAAAGGTTTTTCCGCTTCTGACAGCTCCGTCACAGATAATGGCGTCACAGCTTTTATATTTTGAGCCGTCACACCACCACGAAAGAGTCAAAAGCTGTTTTTCGCTGAATGGCTTAAACTTCATCTTTTCTGACTTCCTCACTACCGCAAACAGCCATGGCACCTGCTCTTATCGCCTCGTAAAACGGAAGCTCGCTATTTGAGTCAGGCATACCAAGCTCTAATTTTTCAAGTGCCTTGAGCCTGTCAAAAAACTTGATTTCCATAGCGCCGTCCTTTGGACGTTTGATTTCAGCTACCGAAAACAAATCCATTGAATTTAACTGCTCCTGCGTAGGCTTGTCAAGGTACAAAAGCTCTACGGCATCTGCAATATTCCCGAATGCAAGACGCTGATAGCCTACCATAGCCATCTGACTTAGCGACCTTTTCTGCAAGTCGCTCAGCCTTGCAATTTCATCGAGAATATCTGACCTGCATAACAGCTTTTCGCCCTCTTGCCGAAACTCGCCCTTGTACCCTGCCTTTTGTGCAGACTGCGAAATATCTCCGCTGTTTACGTAGCAGCTGCAAAAAAGCTTTTCTCTTGATGTCAGCTTACCTTTTTTATTCTCCATCACATCTGTCCTTTCATAGGTTTTCAAAAGGTGATAATGCCAATCGGCAAAAGCACCTTTCACCCATAGGCTAAAAACAAAAAAAGTTGCACTCTAAAATGCAACTTTTGAAAAAATTTATATATTTTTTGTTTTCAGTACATCAGGCGCACCGTCAAAACGGCAAATACAAGCGCTGTAAAATCTGCGAACAAGCCTGCATAAAGCGTGTTGCGAATGTTTTTTATTCCCACACTGCCAAAGTAGAGCGACACCGCATAAAACGTAGTTTCCGTTGAACCCGCCATAACTGACGCTACTCTGCCGGCTAAGCTGTCGGGGCCGAAATCGCTGTAAACCTGATTCAAAAGTGCGGTTGAACCGCTCCCCGAAACAGGTCTTAATACAGCCATCGGCACAATCTCCGCCGGAAAGCCGAGCTTTTGAGCCAAGGGCGATACTAAATTGCACAACAGCTCCATCGCTCCGCTTGACTTTAGCATTGTAACGGCGACAATTATTCCTATAATAGTCGGCGCAATATTATATACTATTTCAAAACCGCCCTTTGCTCCCTGCAAAAACGTGTCGAACACAGGCACCTTCTTGACAAATCCGAATACTATTACTATTCCTATAAACACCGCAACCGTAAATTCCAAATTATCACGCTCCGACTACTACAGCACTTCTCGTAGTCTTTATACAGCACAAAACAGCTGTCAGTCCAAAGGCAAGAGCCGCCGCCGAGGTTATCCACACACAGGGCAAAATATCAAACGGCGACTGACTGCCTGCATTGTACCTCAGCGTTCCGACAGTTGTTGGTATAAGCTGAATTGACGCTGTATTCATCAGCACAAAAATCATCATCTCGTCACTTGCCGTATCGCTGTGAGGACTAAGGCGTTTTAACTCCTTCATCGCCTTTAGTCCGAACGGAGTGGCGGCGTTGCCAAGTCCTAAAATATTTGCGCTGACATTAAGGCATATGTACTTAAACGCATCGCTGTCAGCGTCTAAATTCGGGAACAGCCGTTTAAGCAAGGGACGAAAAATTTTTGCTATTTTGTCGCTTAATCCGCTCTTTGAAGCAATCTCCATAATGCCCGACCACATAACGAGCATAGGCAGAATTACAAGCAAAAGCTCAAGACCGTCCTTTGCTCCCTCAAGCGTATCAATACCGAGCTGTTTGGTATTTTTGGTAAAAATTGCACAGACAATGCTTACGATTATCATACCGCCCCAGACGAAATTCAGCATAAAACCACCTAATTTGTTGTATAATGTCACTTAATTTGAGGATTTTAAAAATATTTTGCCGAATGTACCAATTTTTAAAAATTTACTGTTGACATTTTAGGAAACTTTTGGTATTATTGTTTTGCAAGGTAAAAACGTGACGATTATTGTAATAACTTGCATTTATTACAGGAGAAAAGGAGAAAAGGAGAAGGAAATATGAAAGCAGCAGAATGTTTATGTAAAATTGATAAGCTCGGCAGAATGGTTCTGCCAAAAATTATTCGTGATAAGTTCGATTTAAGCGAGGGCGACAGCCTTGAGGTGTTCACAGAGGACAACAAAATCATCTTAAAAAAATACAAGCCCTGCTGTATTTTTTGCGGTGAGGCAGATAATGTGACTACCTTTGCAGGCAAAATTGTTTGCAACAGCTGTATCGAAAAGCTTAAAAACTAACTCTACAGTATATATATCAAAGAAATTGATAAAATATACCCGTTAAATCATCACAAATTACAAGAGCCTTTCATTTCTCACAGAGCAAATGAAGGGCTTTACTGTTTTGCCTTTAACTGATACAATTATGATACACATTTTTTGTATTTTATTGACAGATAAACAGATAAACTCGAAAGAGGTTTTTAATATGACAGAAATTCTAATTGTTGAGGACGAAAAAAATATATCCAATCTCATAAAAATGGCACTGTCGCAAACAGGCTGTCTGTGCTACTGCGCATACGACGGCGAAGCAGGTGCAAATATGATAGAAAGCAAGCATTATGACCTTATTCTGCTTGACATAATGCTACCTAAAATTGACGGCTTTGAGCTTATTGACTATATAAAAAGCTTTGAAATACCTGTAATCTTTATCACCGCAAAATCGGACACAAAAGACAAGGTCAAAGGACTAAGGCTCGGTGCAGACGATTACATCACAAAGCCGTTTGATATTGGAGAATTACAGGCAAGAGTAGAAGCCGTTCTTCGCCGATACAACAAAGCAGCTGCAATAATTACAATAGACGACATAAAAATTAACACAGAGTCAAGAATAGTCACAAAAAGCGGAAAAGCCGTTGACTTAACGCTCAAGGAGTATGAAATTCTGCTTTTATTTTTACGCAACAGAAATATTGCGCTATATCGTGAAATGATATACGAGCAAGTGTGGAAGGAGCCGTATATGGGCGATACACGAACGGTAGATCTGCACATTCAAAGGCTTAGAAAAAAGCTCGATTTAAAAGATAAAATTCAGTCTGTTTTTAAGGTCGGCTACAGGTTTAACGATTAACAGCGAGGTGATAACGTGAAGTTTGCATGGAAAATATTTTTCGTATCATTTCTCATTACAATACTATCATTCGGCACAGGCGGATTTTTACTGCTTAATTCAGTATTTTCGTCAACACTTGAAAACAAAATTCAAAACGCCACAGATTCAAACAGCTACGTCACTGTGTCACTTTACGCTATTTTTACAAACGCCAAAACAATGGGCTATGACGAGGATTACAGGGATTTCATCGTAAACAGCTTTTCATCACAGGTTGCCTCGGGCGGCTCTGACACTAAGGTAAGAATAGGAAATTTACATACAGTGACAGATTTTGACGACAGCGATTTTGCAAAAAATATAAGAAACAACACTCGTGCCTGGCGTGTAGTGCAAAAAGATGACAATCGGTTTGTTCAGGCTGTAAGCCGTATAAGGCTTGGCAAAAACGATTATTACGTTCAGTCGCTCACCGATATTACAGACATCTACAAAAGCCGTGACGATAACTTTTTTACTTATCAGATAATTCTTATGTTTGTTGCGCTTTTCGCATCAACAGTTCTTGTGCTGTTTTCAAGATACATTACACGTCCTCTTGTAAAGCTTTCTTATACAGCGCAGAAAATAGCAGACGGTGACTTCTCTAAAAGAGCCGAGCCTGCAAAGACTAAAGAAATCAGCGAGCTGTCGCAGAGCTTTAACAGTATGGCACAGTATGCAGAGGAATATATAGAACAGCTCAAAATATCGGCGCAAAGCAGAGATGACTTTGTAGCCGACTTCACACACGAGCTTAAAACTCCGCTGACTTCTGTTATCGGCTATGCCGATATGCTCAAAAGCTTTGACCTTGACACGTCAGAGCGCAGAAAGTGCGCAGATTTGATATATAAAGAGGCTAAGCGTCTTGAAGCGCTGTCAACAAACCTTTTAAACATTATAGTGCTTAAAAAAGATAGCATTTCGCTGTCAGCGATAAATACGCAGGCGCTGACAGCAGAGCTTATTGCCACCGTTGAATTTCTGCTGAAAAAGTACGGTGTAACGCTTGACGCAGCTGTTGAAAAAGCAGAAATCAAGGCAGAGCCGTCACTGCTGAAAACTCTTATATATAACCTAATCGACAACGCCTGCAAAGCCTCAAAAGCAGGGCAAAGCATCAGACTAAGCGGTGAAGCTAAAAGCGAACGCTACAGGTTCACAATAACCGACAACGGGTGCGGAATACCTAAGGACGAGGTAGAAAAAATCACCCGACCGTTTTATATGGTTGACAAGTCACGCTCACGCAGTATGGGCGGCGCAGGTCTTGGTCTTTCGCTTTGCAGTGAAATTGCAAAGCTGCACAGCTCACAGCTTGAAATAAAAAGCGAGGTAAATAAAGGCACATCTGTATCGTTTACTGTGGAGCTTTCACTTTACAAGGACGGTGAACTGTATGAATAAAACTACCATAAAATACATATGTGTCGCCACACTGACTGTTTTGTTGACAGTTGCTGTTATATTCACACCGTATGTTTACTATGCCGTAAGCGATGCAAAGGTTTTATCAAACAGTCAGGTCGAGGAATTCTCACTGCAAAAAGCAGGCGAAAAATCAACGCTTGAGGAGAAAATTGCACTTATCACCTCCGAAAAGGCTATATGGGTAAACGAAGCGCTCGAACAGGACGATGTTCAGCCCAATGTTTTGCGAGCAGTCAGAAATATGAGCAACTATCTTTGCGATGAATACACAAAGAATGTACTTTCTACCTTTCTTGACAGTGATAACATAACGCTCACTTATTTTGAATCGACAATAGCAAGCGGCCCTGTAAACGGCAAGCCTGTGTATGTTCCTTTATTATATGCAGAGTTTTACGGCGATGAATTTCCTGCTGCGACTGTTTTAATAGACAGAGATACAAACAAAGTATATCAGTTTACAATAACAGCAAACGAAAAAACGTTTTACACAAAAGAATCCGAAGATGCCTTCTATTCCGGACTTAATATACCCGAGGACGATTATTACGAGATAATGCACTCGGTTCACAAGCAACTGCTTGATTATTTTTCAAGTATATCACTTCCACGGATTTCAATAACAGCAAGAAGGGAGTCCTTTAAATTCAGCGTCTTTGGCTTTAACTACCTTTATCACAAGTATGATATAGAAGATGATTTGGCAAACGATACCCATAATTATTATGATAACTCGCAAAGCGAAGAATTGTCATAAATAACCAAATAAACTGTCCGATGTTTTCGACCTGCCAAAATGAAAATGCTCACCTGAAAAACTAATCAGGTGAGCATTTGTTATATCGGTTGTTTTTCAAAAGTTGGGGTTGCGTGTCGTCTTCCCTTATCAAATGAAGGATTCCTCTCTGTAGGCTCCCCTTAGCAAGGGGAGCTGTCAGCTTTAGCTGACTGAG
>CAMFTQ010000009.1 GCA_945988865.1 uncultured Anaeromassilibacillus sp. | reverse complement strand
TGAAAACAAATGACGTAATCACTGTAGAAAATATGCGTCAAAGTGACGCTTATACCATCAAAAACTTCACAGAAAGCAAAGCTCTGATGTATAAAGCGGCTATGGGCGTTTATAATTCTGTTGAGTGGAAGGGCAAAATTGCCATTGTATCAGGCTCGGGCAATAACGGCGGTGACGGTTATGCCCTTGCCTGTATTCTTGCAGACAATAATATTAACTCAACTATTATTACGGTATCGGACAAGCTGTCGCCTGATGGTGAGTATTATCTGAATATCGCAAAAGAAAAGCAGGTTGATGTTATTTCTGTAAAGGACATCAGCTCGCTTAAAGGCTTTGATATTATTGTCGATTGCATATTGGGTACAGGCTTTAGCGGAGAAATAAGAGGAAGCGCTAAGGACGCTGTAAATATGATAAACAATGCTGATGCATATGTAGTAAGCGTTGATATAAACAGCGGTCTAAATGGAGATAACGGACAGGCTGTAACAGCTGTGAAATCAGACTTAACCGTATCAATCGGCTATTTCAAAACAGGTATGTTTCTCTGTGATGCACCGAAATATATCGGCAGTCTTGTAAATGCAGATATAGGTATTAAGCTTGTGAAAAAGCAATACTCATTATCGCTTCAACTGTTAAGCTGTGAAAGTAACTGTGAAAGACTTACAATCGAACAGCTTTGTGATAAATATCTAATCGACATACTAGATATAAACATTATTGAAAAAGCAAAGGAATTGGCGAGAAATACACATAAGGATTTTTTGATTTACACAGAAAAGTCAGCTGTTAAAATCTCTTTTGAAAACGCAGTGTTTTGGTGCGATTATCTTAAACAATAATCTGCTTCGACTAAAAATTAGACAAAAAAAGAATATGCAAATACAACAATATATACAATATATGTAAAATTGCTAAAATGCTGTAAAAAGGCAGAAAAGCTATTGACTTTTTTCAGATTTCAACGTAGAATAATAACGAACCTTGACAGATGTCGGGGGAGAAATGTAACGTGCGAAAGCACCTTGCATTTTATTTTGCAAAACATTGTTAAAACATTAACAATGTTTACCGTACAGCTTTTTGTGCGGTTTTCGCTATACTAAATCAAGGTATATCGGACAAATCAATATAAATTTTACAAGAAGAGGGCGATGAAATGACAATTCAACACACAACAGTTGACAGCATCGAAAGCTTAGAGGCAGCTCTTGCAAGCGTTAAGGAAGCACAGGCTAAATTTGCTACCTACACACAGGAGCAGGTTGACAAGATTTTCTTAGCTGCTGCTACTGCTGCAAACAAAATGAGAATTCCGCTTGCTAAAATGGCAGTAGAAGAAACAGGTATGGGTATCGTAGAGGACAAGGTTATCAAAAACCACTACGCTGCCGAGTACATTTACAACGCATACAAGAACACAAAGACATGCGGTGTTATCGAAGAGGACGAAGCCTTTGGTATTCAGAAGGTTGCAGAGCCAATCGGCTGTATCGCCGCTGTTATTCCTACAACTAACCCGACATCAACAGCTATCTTTAAAACACTTATCGCTTTAAAGACAAGAAACGGTATTATCATTTCACCACACCCACGTGCAAAGAAATGCACAACAGAGGCTGCAAGAATTGTTCTTGAGGCTGCAGTAGAGGCTGGCGCACCGGAAGGCATCATCAGCTGGATTGACGTACCTTCACTTGAGCTTACAAACCTCGTTATGAAAGAGGCTGACATCATTCTTGCTACAGGCGGTCCCGGAATGGTAAAGGCTGCTTACTCATCAGGCAAGCCGGCTTTAGGCGTTGGCGCAGGTAACACACCTGTTATCATTGACGACACAGCAGACATTCTTTTAGCTGTAAACTCAGTTATCCACTCAAAGACATTCGATAACGGTATGATCTGTGCTTCAGAGCAGTCAGTTATCGTTTTAGACAGCATCTACAACAAGGTTAAAAAGGAATTTAAGGATCGTGGCTGCTACTTCTTAAATGACGAAGAAACAGAAAAGGTAAGAAAGACAATCATCATCAACGGTGCATTAAACGCAAAAATCGTTGGTCAGAAGGCTCACACAATCGCTGCTCTTGCAGGCGTTGAGGTTCCTGAGGATGCAAAAATTCTTATCGGTGAGGTTTCAAGCGTTGAAATCAGCGAGGAGTTCGCTCACGAAAAGCTTTCACCTGTTCTTGCTATGTATAAGGCAAAGAGCTTCTCTGAGGCTCTTGACAAGGCAGAAAGACTTGTTGCAGACGGTGGCTACGGTCACACATCTTCGGTTTATCTCAACGAGGTAACAGAAAAGGACAAGATTGCAGAATTTGCTGCACGTATGAAAACATGCCGTATTCTTGTTAATACTCCTTCTTCACAGGGCGGTATCGGCGACCTTTACAACTTCAAGCTTGCTCCGTCACTGACACTCGGCTGCGGCTCTTGGGGTGGCAACTCGGTATCAGAAAACGTTGGTGTTAAGCACCTTATCAACATCAAGACTGTTGCAAAGAGGAGAGAGAATATGCTTTGGTTCAGAGCACCTGAGAAGGTTTACATCAAAAAAGGCTGCTTACCTGTTGCTCTTGACGAGCTCAAAAATGTTATGGGCAAGAAAAAAGCATTCATCGTTACCGACTCATTCCTGTATAATAACGGCTACACAAAGACTGTTACAGATAAATTAGACGAGATGGGCATTACACACACAACATTCTACAATGTTGCTCCCGACCCGTCACTTGCATGCGCAAAAGAGGGCGCAGAGCAGATGAAAGCATTCCAGCCTGACACAATCATCGCTATCGGCGGCGGTAGTGCTATGGACGCTGCAAAGATTATGTGGGTTCTCTATGAGCATCCTGAGGCTGACTTTATGGATATGGCTATGCGCTTTGTTGATATCCGCAAGAGAGTTTACACATTCCCGAAAATGGGCGAAAAGGCTTACTTTATCGCTGTTCCTACATCAGCCGGTACAGGCTCAGAGGTAACACCTTTTGCAGTTATCACAGACGAGCAGACAGGCGTTAAGTATCCTCTTGCTGACTACGAGCTTATGCCGAATATGGCTATCGTTGACGCTGATATGATGATGAACGCTCCTAAGGGTCTGACAGCTGCTTCAGGTATCGACGCTGTAACACACGCACTTGAGGCTTACGCTTCAATGCTTGCTACAGACTTTACAGACGGTCTTGCACTGCGTTCACTCAAGATGATCTTCGAGTTCTTACCAAGAGCATACGACAACGGTCCTAACGACCCTGTTGCACGTGAGAAGATGGGCAACGCCGCTACAATGGCAGGTATGGCATTTGCAAACGCATTCCTTGGTGTGTGCCACTCAATGGCTCATAAGCTCGGTGCTTTCCACCACTTACCGCACGGCGTTGCAAACGCACTCCTCATTGACGAGGTATTAAGATTTAACGCTGTTGAAGTTCCGACAAAGATGGGTACATTCCCACAGTATGACCACCCACACACACTCGCAAGATATGCAGAGGTTGCTGATTACCTCGGCATCAAGGGCAAGAACGACAACGAAAAGCTTGAAAACCTTATCAAAGCTATTGACGAGCTTAAAGAGAGATGCGGTATCAAAAAGACAATCAAGGACTACGGCATTGACGAGCAGGATTTCCTTGACAGACTTGACGATATGGTTGAGCAGGCATTTGACGACCAGTGCACAGGCGCTAACCCAAGATACCCATTGATGAGCGAAATCAAGCAGATGTACCTCAACGCTTACTACGGTGCTTAATCTAAAAGTTTAATATAAACTGAGTATAACAAAACAGGCAGAGCAATTAGCTTTGCCTGTTTTTATTCATTTACAACAATAACGCAGACAATAATTTGTTCACAGTGAGTTAACATTTGTAATAACTTTTATACTTTTGTCAAATTTATTGTATATATTTAACAAAAAAACATATGTAGCTTTGTAACAAAAGTTAATGTACTTTTTATGTCAATTTTGATATAATTCTCTTGAGTAGATATGTGTTGTCATGCTCCTTGTCTGACAACAGCGTATTTAGAATAATTTTAAAGGAGAATTTTGAATGAAACGTGCAAAAAAGCTACTCAGCTTATTTCTTGCCGGTGCAATGATGCTTTCAACTACTGCGTTTGTTGCAACAGCTCAGGCAGGTGCCGCTGAAACTACAGCAGAAACAACCTCTGCTTCTACTGTAAAAAGTGCGTCCGACTTCTCGTGGGACAATGCTTCTGTTTACTTTTTGCTGACCGACCGTTTTTACAACGGTAACACAGCAAATGACCACGCATACGGCAGAAGTCTTTCTAAGGACGGTAAAACTGTAGTAAAGGGCAACTCAAATGCTGCCGCTTTCCACGGCGGTGACTTTGCCGGTATTACAAAGAAAATCGAAGAGGGCTATTTCACAGATTTAGGTGTTAACGCTCTTTGGATTTCTGCTCCTTATGAGCAGATTCACGGCTATTGTATAGCAGGTAACGGTAAGTCAGGCTCTTACCCTCACTATTCATACCACGGTTACTATACGCTTGATTACACAGAAACAGACGCAAACTTCGGTACAGCCGAGGAGTTTGAAAAAATGGTAGATACTGCGCACAAAAACAATATCAGAATTGTTATGGATATCGTTATGAACCACGCAGGCTACAACACTCTTTTTGATATGAACGAGTTCGGCTTCGGTGACTTAAAGCCCGGTTGGGAAGATAACTACTACAACGCAAAGCTCACCGACCAGACATACCACCAGTACATAGGCTACGTCACAAACACAGCCGCTTGGGCAAAGTGGTGGGGTAAGGATTGGCTTCGTGCAGGTCTTGCCGGCTATCAGAGCGGCGGCGGAGATGACCTGACAAAGGAGCTGTCATTCCTCCCGGACTTTAAAACAGAAAGCTCAACAACAGTAGATACTCCAGAACTTCTGAAAACAAAATGGTCTAAAGAAGGTACGCTTGCTGCTAAAACAGCCGCACAAAATGCTTACTTCAGCTCAACAGGCAAGCAGAAAACTGTTAGAAATTACCTCGTTTACTGGCTGTCACAGTGGGTAGAGAAGTACGGTGTTGACGGCTTCAGATGCGATACTGCAAAGCACGTAGAGTTAGCTTCTTGGAAAGCTCTCAAAACTGAATGTTCATCTGCTTTACAGAAATGGCGTCAGAACAACCCGAATAAGCCCGGTGCAGATTGGGACGAAGACTTCTGGATGACAGGCGAGGTATTCCCTCACTTCCTCAACTACGACAGCTTCTACACACAGGGTGGCTTTGACTCACTTATTAACTTTGAATTTGGTAACTCAACTGCCGGTAATGCAGCCGGTTCAGGTGTTCCAAATTCTTCAAGCATCAACTCAAAGTACCAGTCATATGCACAGCAGATCAATTCAAACGATAAATTCAATGTATTAACCTACATTTCTTCTCACGATACATGGCTTGCAAGAAACTGCGACCTTATTTATCAGGGTTCTGCATTCCAGCTTATGCCGGGTGCAATTCAGATTTACTACGGTGATGAAACAAGCAGACCGCTTTACTCAGACGGCAGTGTAAATATGGGCGACCATGCGCTTCGTGGTGATATGAACTGGAGCGACCTTAACAACGCTTCAAGCAACCAGTCAAAGATTCTTGCTCACTGGCAAAAGGTTGGTACATTCAGAAATAACCACATCGCAGTCGGCGCCGGTTCTCACACATCACTTTCAGCTTCATCAGGCGCTGCGTTTGCAAGAACATATAACAAAAACGGTGTAACTGACAAGATTGTTGCTTGCATCGGTGCAAACAAAAACGCAAACATAACCATCACACTTAACAACACATTTGCTGACGGTACAGTTCTCAAGAATACATATGACGGAACTACAGCAACAGTTTCAGGCGGTAAGGTAACATTCAACAGCGGTGCAAACGGCACAATCCTCTTAGAGGACAGCGGTTCTGCCGAGCCTACAACAGTACCGACAACTGTACCTACAACAGTTCCGACAACTGTACCTACAACAGTTCCGACAACTGTACCTTCAACAGTTCCAACAACTGTACCTTCAACAGCTCCAATAACTGCTCCTACAACAGCTCCAATAACTGCTCCTGCAACAGAGCCTTCAACAAGCCAGACACAGCCTACAACAGAAGCAACAGAGCCGACAACAGGTGTTCCTGTTGGTGATAAGTACTTAATCGGTGACGTTGACTTTGACGGTACAATTAAGGTTCTTGACGCAACTGTAATTCAAAAAGCACTTGCTTCTATAGTTGCACTTTCGACAAATCAGCTTCTTGCTGCTGACTGTGAACCGTCAGGCAAGGTAGATATTAAGGATGCTACAATAATTCAGAAATACGTTGCAGGTGTTACAATGTCTGATGTAAAGGTCGGCACATATGCAGGCGGTTCAACCAACCCGACAACACCTGAACCCGTTGAAACAACTGCTCCGACAACACCTGAACCCGTTGAAACAACTGCTCCGACAACAGCAGAACCCGTTGAAACAACTGCTCCGACAACGGCAGAACCTGTTACAGAGCCTGTTACAGAAGAGCCGACTACAGAGCCTGTTGACGACGGAAACAAAATCAGATTTGCAGACACAAGAAACTGGGGCAGTGTATATGCGTACTTCTTTACCGGTTCAAACACTGTTGGTAACGAATGGCCCGGTAGTGCCATGTCATTAAACGGCAACTATTATGAAATTGATATTCCCGAGGGCGCTGAAAAGGTAGTATTCTCTAACGGCAACGGTGCGCAGACTATAGACCTCACTCTTGCAGGAGTTTACGGTTATCGTCCAAGCGGTGATTCAAACGGTAAGGTTGATTGCCAGCCTTTCTCAGAGGGCGATGATATAGGCGGTTCAACCGGTGGCTCAACAGGCGGAGTGATATTTGAAGAGGGAATTATGAGATTTACAAACGGTTTGAACTGGAACACAGTTTACGCTTACTTCTTTAATTCAAATGGCGCAGTCGGCGCTGAAGCTCCCGGAAGTGAAATGTCATATTACGAAGATAACCCATTCGCTCAGAAAAACTATCAGATAGCAATTCCTGACGGTGCAGAATACGTAGTATTCTCTGACGGCAACGGTCAGCAGACTGTGGACCTTCCTGTTTCGGGTGTAATCGGATACTGGCTTGACGGTACACAGACTGACGGCAAATACAACGGCACAGCCTGGGATCCGATAGCTATGGAACAAGACAAAAACAACTAACATCTTTTCATATCTCTCAAAAAAGAGTCGGCAGAAATGCCGGCTCTTTTGCTAAAAAAACAGCAAACAAGGCATAAGCCTTATTTGCTGTTTAAGTTTATATCAGTCTTTATCTTCGTCAGAAATTGTCAGAATAACAAGCTCGTTATCTTTTTTAGGTTTTGAAAAAAATGAAAAAACTGTTCCGATAATACTGCTTGCTATTGCCGCTATTGAAATACTCTTGATAATATCATCATAACCGGTCATAACATTAGTTAAATCAAGCACATACATAATAACTAAGCCTAAAAGCAGAATTCCTGCAATACCTAAAAATGCCCACGAAAGCTTGTATGCAAGGTTCATTTTCTTTTTATTATTCCTTTTCATTTTTGACCTCCGAAAACAAAGCTATATTGTTTGAGATATCGGCTATCTGTTGCATTGAAAGCTGTTCGGCTCTCAGATTTTCGGCAACGTTCGATTTTTTTAGAATTTCAGCCATATCGTTTTTGCTTATTGAAAATCCTGCGCTAATCGAATTTAAAATAGTCTTTCTTCTTTGTGCAAAGGCAGATTTTACCACCTTAAAAAATATTTTTTCGTTTACAGCTTGAACCTCAGGCTTGTCTGATATGTCGAGCTTAATCACAGCCGAATCAACTCTTGGTGCCGGCATAAATGAGCCTGACGATACAGTAAAAAGCATAGACGGCTTGCTGTAATAATTAACGGCAACTGTAACCGCCGAGCTGTCCCTTGTGCCGACCTTTGCGCAGATACGCTGAGCCGCCTCTTTCTGAACCATTACGGTGATTGACTTGACAGGTATCTTTTCTTCAAGCAGTCGCATAATAACAGGTGATGTTATGTAATAGGGTAGATTGGCGCAAATCACAACATCAAGTCCGTCAAATTCTTCTTTTATCAGCCTGTGCAAATCTATTTTCAGAATATCGTCATTGACAATCTTAACATTGTCAAAATCAGATAACGTCTGTTCAAGCACAGGCAAAAGCCTTTTGTCAAGCTCAACAGATACCACCTTGTCGGCAAGGCAGGCAAGCTCCTTTGTCAGGACACCAATTCCAGGACCTACCTCAATAACGCCGACACCGTTTTTTGCTCCGCTAAGTTGAGCCATTCTGGGGCAAACTGACGGATTTATAAGAAAGTTCTGACCGAGCGACTTTGAAAATGTAAAGCCGTGCTTTGAAAGTATTTCTTTAATTGTAGAAATATTTGAAAGATTTTCCATACCTTTTCCTTTTTATAAATTATTTTAACGTTCTAAGTCCCTTTGGATATTTGTTTTTAAGCGTTCCCGACACCGCTTTACCAAATCCGACAGTAATACCGTTTACGCAAACTGCTATATAACCGCTCAGATTTTCATCAACAGAGATTTCTTCGCCGTGCAGAAATTTTAAAATTCTGTCGTCTGTAAAATCAAAATCAACATAGCTTTTACATTCCGACTTTTTAGCCGCAATAAACGCACAGTGAGCAGGCTCAAACCTGTTTTTCTTGACCTCACCGAGCAGAACGCCTGCACGAAACACAGAAAGACCTGATAAATCAGGCAGATTATCGGGCAGACAAACAGCCTTATTTTCAAACATTTTTATATTATCGCCAAAGGGTGAGCTTACAAAGGTGCTTTTATAAAAATCAATTACTTCCTTCGGGATTTTCTCCGTTGGAGTATTTTTGTTGCTGAATGTCTGATTGTATTTTGTGCTTTCGCCCTTTCTTCTTAGCCTTGCCGCAAAGTGACCTTCGCCGCCGTCCATAGGGAAAATACGAACAGCACCACCCATAGTTTTTCTGCCAAAGGAAACACCGCTGTCCTCTAACTCAAAATCGCTGTTTTCCTTTAAAAACGCTTCAATTACACCCTCGTTTTCTTCCTTAGAGAATGTGCAGGTAGAGTACACCATAACTCCTCCGCTTTTTAAAGCGTTTTTTGCGCTGTTTAGTATCTGAAGCTGTCGTTGTGCACAGGATAAAACGTGCTCCTTGCTCCAGCAGTCACGGGCAGACGAGTGCTTTCTGAACATTCCCTCACCGCTGCAGGGTGCGTCAACAAGTATCTTGTCAAAAAATCCTGTCAGCCTGTTACAGAGAGTGTCGGGATGACAGCTTGTAACAACTGCATTTCTGACTCCGCAACGCTCAATATTAGTAAGCAGAACAGACGCTCTGTTTTTTACAATTTCATTTGAAAAAAGCAGTCCTGTCCCCAAAAGCTGTGATGCTATCTGCGTTGACTTGCCACCCGGTGATGCACATAAATCAAGCACATAATCGTCAGGCTCAACATTAAGCATAGTAACAGCAGATGTCGCAGACGGCTCCTGAATATAAAACGCTCCGCAGTGGTGCAAGGGGTTGTTTCCTAAGCTCTGCACATCCTGAGGAATATAGAAGCCTTCGTTACAAAAAGGAGTGGGCTTTAATTCAAAAGGTAAAAGCTCTGAGAGTTTTTGTGTTGTGCATTTGAGCTTGTTTACTCTTAAACCACGATAGCTTTTATCATCATTATAAAATTTTAAGTAATCCTCATACTCGTCGCCGAGCAGCTTTTTCATTTCATTTAAAAAATCATCCATTTTGTATATTAGCCTTTCAAAAAGCGTATAATACTGTCAGGGAGGTGCTAATATGAATAACAGAAACAACAACCAGAACAACAATAACAACCAGAATAACAATCAGAATCAGAACAACAACCAGAACAGAAATCAGAACAACAACAATCAGAATCAGAATAACAACCAGAACAGAAATCAGAACAATAACAACAGATAACAATCAAGCGCCGCAATTATGCGGCGTTACATATTTATCAGTAGCCGTATTCCTCGCCGATGATTATTACCTTAATTCTATCCTTATGTCTTTGTTGAGAGGATACAACAAAATTACAGCAAATTCTCTTTTCACTGTGACAGCCGTCGCACATTTGCGAAGCCGTAACATCACCGTTTAAAAGCGAAACACACTTGCCGTTGTTTTTGCAATAAGTATCAAGCTCAAGTCTTACAGTGTTGGGAGGAGCAGCCTTGCACTTAACACGCATAACTGCCTCGTCAAGATTTTTCACGATTTTGTTGTAACCGCAAACAAGAATTACGCTTTTAGGTCCGTATAAAATAGCAGAAACTCTGTTAGAATTACCGTCAACATTGTAAAGCAGTCCGTCCTCGGTAATTGCGTTACTGCTTGCAAAGTAAGCGTCAGCAGTATAGGTCTGACGGTAAACATCTTCAATCTGCTCACGTGTCATACCGGGCTTTGTTCTGTCAAGGTAATTATATTTATCGCTTTT
>CAMFTQ010000008.1 GCA_945988865.1 uncultured Anaeromassilibacillus sp. | reverse complement strand
AAGGATTTTTATCTTCGTCAGGATTATTATGAAGAATGTTGCCGACGGCTCTGGCTGACTTTTCATTACCTAAATACTTTGCTATCTGCCCATAGGTTACTACCTTTCCCTTTGGTATTGCTCTCAAAAACTCATACACTTTTTCTCTCATTTACTTCTTCCTTGAGGTTAAAAATAATATTTTGTATCACTATGGTGATTTTACTACCGATTTTGTACGCTGTCAAATTGATTTCAGATAATAAAGATGAATTTATAAGCAAAAAGCTGTGTTGCCGATTTCTTCAAAAAATGGTTTTTTATTGACTATAATATTCGAGGGTGATACAATATCAGCAGGTATATGTGTTTATACTTAATAAGAGCAATAATAATGCAAAACTAAAAAGGAGAAATACGTATGAAAAAAGCTATTTCGCTTATGCTGATGATTATTATTTCTGTCAGCAGTATTACATTTGCCGCTATTTTGTGCTTTTTGTCACATATGTATTGTGATTATGCAGATAAATGTAGAAATAAGTAATAAATTTATTGACAAATGAAAATACTTTTGCTACAATACAACTAATATATCCTAACATAAATAACAAGATAATAATTTTGTTAACAATTAATATTTTATTTGCGGAGGAAAAATAAATGAAAAGGATTTTAACATTATGTTTATCAGCCTGTATATTATTCTGCTTTTCATCCTGCTCAAACAGCGATGCCAAAAACACAGACACATCAAGTGATATATCGCAAGCCGAAACGACGGGTTTGCAAACTAAGGAAACAAATACGTCCGTAACCGAGGGCACAACTCAAACGAGCGAAACCGTAAACAATGAAGAAACGCAGAAACCATCCGAAACAACTAAACCTGCCCAAGCAACAAAACCCGCACACACACATTCTTACTCCGATGCTACCTGCACTAATGTTCCGACTTGTTCTTGTGGTGCAACAAACGGTTCGGCTTTAGGTCACAAGTGGACTGATGCAACATGCACGTCTGCAAAAAAGTGTTCTCGTTGTGGCGAAACCAGCGGCTCAGCGTCAGGTCACAAGTGGACTAATGCAACATGCACGTCTGCAAAGAAGTGTTCTCGTTGCGGCGAAACCAGCGGCTTGGCATTAGGACATTCTTTTAGTCAAGGAAAATGTTTGCGTTGTAACACCCCCGACCCAAATTATAATCCTGTTGCATTATCAAAACAAAATGCACTAAAAAAAGCAAACTCTTACTTACAATTTTCTGCTTTCTCTTATTTGGGTTTAATTGAGCAATTAGAATATGAAAAATTCTCACATGAAGACGCTGTATATGCCGTTGATAATTGTGGAGCAAACTGGAATGAACAAGCACTAAGAAAAGCAAACTCTTACTTGGAATTTTCCGCTTTTTCATATTCTGGTTTAATCGAACAATTAGAATACGAAAAGTTCACTTCCAAACAAGCCCGTTACGGTGCTGATAATTGCGGTGCAAACTGGAATGAGCAAGCGGCAAAAAAAGCAGCATCATATTTAGAATTTTCTTCATTTTCAAGGCAAGGGTTAATTGATCAATTAGAATTTGAAGGATTTACTCACGAACAAGCAGTATATGGAGTTAGCTCTGTTGGATATTAAATACAATTATACTCTTAAACACCTTATGCCTATTAACGGTCGTAGGGTGTTTAATTTTTACGAAAAAGCAAATTTTTGTCCTTACAAATAATCAACAAGCAAAGCTATTTCTTCTCTTGCAGGTAATTCAATCAGCTAAACAAGTATTATCATACCTGTAAATACTTAAATCTACTCTATAATTTTCGACAACAACGCCCTCCTGCTCTAATTTTTCTTTTTGCTTTTCTATACCGCCGAATGCAAAATGCTTTGATAAATTTCCGTTTCTGTCAACAACTTTATAGCAAGGATTTTTATCTTCGTCAGGATTATTATGAAGAATGTTGCCGACGGCTCTGGCTGACTTTTCATTACCTAAATACTTTGCTATCTGCCCATAGGTTACTACCTTTCCCTTTGGTATTGCTCTCAAAAACTCATACACTTTTTCTCTCATTTACTTCTTCCTTGAGGTTAAAAATAATATTTTGTATCACTATGGTGATTTTACTACCGATTTTGTAAGCTGTCAATCAGGACTGAAGCTAAAATATATATTATACAAAAACCGCAGCAAAACAGGTTTTCTGTCTTGCTGCGGTTTGTAATTATTCTGTTATTGCTTCAGCTTCCTCTGTTGTATTCGGTTGTGTCTGAGGTTCTGTTTCCTGCTCGGACGGCTCAATAGGAGCTGTTGTTTCCTCCTCTGTAGGTTCGGGCTTCGTTTCGGGAGGATTTGTTGCCGGCGGATTTGTCGGTGCCGCTGTTGTCGGCTGAGGCTTTGTTGTCGGCGGCTGCGTCGGCTGCGGTTTTGTTGTCGGTGGCTGCGTCTGAGGAGGTCTTGTAGTTTCGGGCTCCTCATAGCTTGGACGCTGCTGTTCTGCCGTTGTCGGCTGAGTCGGATTTTGCTCTGCGCCCTCAGGCAGTCTGCCCATTGTACCGCTGTCGCCGTCAACTACCCAGTGACCGTCAGACAGGCTGTAGGTAGAGGACGGAAGCTGTTCTCTTTTAATTTCTTTTCCGTCCTTGTAGAAAATCCTGTACGCTCTTGCACCAAAGGTTTCTGACGTTATGTCGCAGGTTTCGGAATATGTTGCAATAGTATCGTAGGACGGGTCCTTATAGCCGTAGATGTTTACTATCAGCTTATTGCCCGATATAGTACATTCCATAAACATCTGGTAGCTTGTCTTGTTCTTTAGCTTTAAATCGAGGTTCGGGTAGTCGATTGTTGCGTCAAGCCCTGCCGCCGCATAGCTTGAGGCCCACCTGTGATTGTATCTTTCGACAATATCCATATTAGCATAAATTGCCGCATAATAAATCGTTGTGCTTGCCTGACATATTCCGCCGCCTACGCCCTGCTCGTATTTACCGTTGCTTATAACCGTTGCAGGTCTGTAGCCGTTTGACTCAAGGTTGCTGTCGCCTGTGCATTTGTTAAACGACCACGTAGCACCCGGTTCGATAACAGAGCCGTTGCAGGCTGAAAGCGCCAGCTCCATATTGTGAGTGCCGTTTTCTGTATTGTAGGAATATGTTGAATACGTTGAAAGCGGAACGATGTTTTTCTTTACCATATCAACAGTTATAGTCGGACTTATTTCATTTGTTTTTGCAGCTATCGTGCCGACAGTTTTGCCTGATGACAAAAATACCCTGATATCGTTTGCAAGCGTTTCCTGATTTATTTCACTGCCCTTTGTACCCTCGGCATATACGTACTTGTCCTTTTCAAAGGGTTTAAACTCAGAAACATGAGCCTGCACCATTTTAATATCAATCTTCTGGGCGATTTTGTCAACCGTCTTGTCTATTGAGCTGCTGTCAAGCACAGCGGTTATTTCAAAATTCTTTTTCTCGGCTGAGCCGTTACTGTTTTCACTGTAATTTGCGGCAAGCGTGATTACCTCGTCAGTATTGTATGTATAAGAAAAATCGTCCTGCGTCAGCTTTGCTGTTTTGCCGTTTGCCGTAACAGACAGATCAATCGGCTCTCTGCTGTCAAGCTGTACCTGCTGTGCCAATTCCCTTACCTGAGCAAGCGTTTTTCCGCCGACATCAACACCGCCTATTGATATTCCGTTTGCAAATGTGAAGTCATCGCCCAGCACATTTCCACTGTTGTCTGTAATCGGCTGTGTTGTCGGAACAAAACCATCCTGTGGCTTACTGCCGTTATCTAAGACCACGCATACACCGCCTATTATCACAATAAGTCCTAAAACAGTTGCAACAGCGCCGATGATAAGCTTGTTTGAGTGCTTATTTTTACTGTTCTTTCTTGGAATATACTCATACTGCTCGTCTGCTTTGGGAGCTTTCTTTGTATTTTCTTTATTATTGTACGACTGTGAGCTGATGTCGATATTTACAACCTCGTCATCGTCACTATCGTTAATCTCTTCGTATCTGCTGTAGCCGTCGTCAAAATCCTCCCTGTCGGACAAATCGGTAATTATATAATCACTCACATCCTCCTGACTGCCCGAATAGTAGCTGACTCCTCTGTCGTCATTATCATTTCTGACAGGGCTTGTGATGAAATCATCGTCAACAAACACAGGCATTTCGTCCTCCTGTGATGTATTTCCTTGTGATACATCAACTATACCCTTAGCAACCTCTTCGTTTGCTTCTTCTGTTATTTCATCTTTTAATTCTTCTGCTATTTCTTCGTCACTGTTTGTGACGTTGATGATGTTACCGTTTAAATCGTATTTTTCTCTTTTCAAGCTTAAGCCTCCCTTGGCAAAAATATACCTTCGTACTGATATGATACTACAAACAGTCTGAAAAATAAATTGATAAATAAGACAAATTTTGACGAAAAATCTTTGGATTTTTCGATTTTTATTTGTATAATAAAGTTAAATAGTTTGCTTATGTTTTCATATTAACGCATATGTATATTGAAAACACCCTTTCTGTTTGATATAATATTGCTATAAGTAGTTTTTGGCATTAAAAATTTATAAAAGGAGGATTCATATGAAGGTCATAATTCTTACCGCCTCGACAGGCGGAGGTCACAAACGTGCCGCTGCTGCGTTAAAGGAAATAATTTTTGAAAAAGACAGCAACGCCGAGGTTCTGGTTGTTGACGCTCTGGAAGAAATCAGTCACATTTTTAACAAAACAATTTCTGACGGTTATCACTATATGGCTACAAAAACACCAAAGCTGTACGGCAAGGCTTACCGTTCTTCCGATAAGGACAATGCGTTAAACGATATGATTAACCGCATAAATGCTCAAAGCGGAAAAAGGCTTTTGCCCCTTATAAACGAATTTGCTCCCGATATTATCGTTACCTGTCACCCCTTTGTGGCAAAAATGATGGGTGTGCTTAAAGGAAAGGGCAGAATCACCGTTCCTGTTTTGTCAATCATAACAGACTTTTCTGCACACAGAACGTACATAGACAGCCATATTGACGCTTATGTTGTTTCTAATGACGATATGATTTCTGAGCTTTCCGACAAATACGGAGTTTTAAAGGACAAAATTTATTCCTTGGGTATTCCTGTTTTTTCAAGCTTTTACTTCAAAGACAAAAAAGAGGATTTAATAGAAGAACTCGGCTTTGACAAAAATATAAAAACGATTCTCATTATGGCGGGCAGCTTTGGTGTAACCGATGTTCTCAAAATCTATGAAAACCTGCTCGACCTCAAAACGCAATTTCAGATTATAGTTATAACAGGCAAGAACAAAAGACTTTACAGCGCATTTGAAAAAATGCTCAACGATAAAATAGATGAATTTGAGATAGAGGAGCTGTCTTATTTTGAAAAGCTCCCCTCAGACAGCAAAAGGCGAAAGGCATATGAGCTGACAGGACAGATTAAGGGACAAATTAAAGAAAGCATTGATGAAATGCCGATTGTAAAGCATTTCAAGCGTTCTACTCACGCAAAAAAGCCGACTAAGCTCTTGTATTTTATCGACAATGTTCAGGACTATATGCACATTTCCGATCTGATTATCACAAAGCCCGGCGGTCTTACAGTATCAGAGAGCCTTGCAAGCTCACTTCCGCTTGCAATATTCAACGCATTCCCCGGTCAGGAGGAGGACAACGCCGATTTTGTAGTAAGGCACAATATGGCTATTTCTCTGCAAAAGGGCAAGCAGGGCGCACAGCAGATTGATGAGCTGCTGACAAATGAAGAAAAGCTAAGTCAAATGAGAGAAAACTGTCGTAAGCTGTGCAAGGATAAATCGTCCGAAAACATTTACAACCTTATGACAAAGCTTATAGAAAGCAAAGGCTCCTCTGCTATACCAAACGCTGACAAAGAAAAGGTAAATTGAAATGAGTTCTAAAAAGAAGCATATTTCATTTCGTTTTGTTTTAAATCTGCTGGCGGTGCTTATCTGCTCTGTTGTGATAATTTATTTTATTTTCAGCAACAACGGTCTGCGTGATTTATTAAGCTCTGACATCAAGTTTAATTTTTATTGGCTTTTCGGCGCACTTATCTGTCACATTCTGAATATGCTCTGCGATATTTATCTTATCTACAGATATATAAGATCGCAATACAAAAATTTTCGCTTTTCTGACGCTGTAAAAACAGGACTTTTAGGGCAATTCTGGGGAGCAGTTACGCCCTCGTCAACAGGCGGCCAGCCGATGCAGATTTATTATCTGTCAAAATTCGGAATCAGTCCCGGCTACAGCACGTCAAGGCTTATTCAGAAATTTCTTGTTTATCAGATAGTGATGACCTGTTTGTCCGGTGTGGCGGTTGGCGTGAACTTCAATATTTTTTCACAGATGATAAACAGCTCTGCGTCTGTAATATTTGTGCTTGTCGGCTTTTCATCACAGCTTATAGTGTCGACCTTGTTTGTGATTTTTTCGTTTTCAACTCGTCTTACAGGCGGAATAATAAATTTACTTTCTAAAATTTTGTCTAAGCTTAAATTTATCAAAAACAGTGACGAGATTATTTTTTCGCTTAAAAAGCAGACAGAGGTTTTTCACTCGTCAAACAAAACTGTTTACAAGGACAAAAAGCTGTTCTTTCAATCAATAATTGTAACAACGCTTCAGCTTTTAGCTATATTTACCGTTCCGTACTGCGTTTATCGTGGCTTTGGTCTGAGTGGCGCAAGTGTATTTGATATGATATGCGGACAGTCGTATGTTAATCTGATTTCAGGTATGATGCCGATTCCCGGCGCTTCGGGTGCGGCGGAGCTTGGCTTTGTTACGCTGTTTTCATTATTCTTTACAGGCGAAACCATAAAGAGCGCAACGCTTGTATGGAGAGCGATAACGTACTATTTCACAATACTTATTTCAGTGCCGTTTGCGTATCTCGGCAAGGATAAAAAGCAAGACAAAGCAGAAGAAATTTCAGAAGGCACAAAAGCTCCGACAGAGCAGCCTTAATAATTACATACAATTCTCATCGCAATCGCCGTAATGTCGTCATCGTGACCGTCATTACGGCTTTTTTGCGCCCGACTTACAATTTCATACGCAAGCTCCTCGGCACTGCCCTCGTTCCACGATAAAATCAAATCGCATATCCAGCCTTCATCACCGTACAATGCACCGTCAGACACCATAACAATCATATCACCCTCTGACAAATCAACGCTTTCTCTTGACAGCCTGACCTCGTTTAATATGCCTATGGGCAGTGACGGAATATTCTTTCGCAGAACAGTTCCATTTTTCCTTATAAATGTGACGGGTGCGCCGGCCTTCATAAGCTGTACCGTACCTGTAAACAGATTGATGTCTGCCATATCGAGCGTTGCAAGCGACTCCTCCTCTGACTTCACCATAAGAGCAGAATTTACAACCTGTAGCGAGCAGTCGTAAGAAAGACCTGCCTTGCACAGCTTTGTCATAATGCTTGACGTCATATTTGAGTCAACGGCGGCTACGCCCCCTGTTCCCATACCGTCACTGATAAGCGCAATCATACTGCCAAAGCCGTTGTTAAAGTAGTTTATGCAGTCACCGCACAAATTTCCGTTTTCGCTGATGTGCTGGCTTGAGCCGATTTCAACATCATACACAGGCAGCTCGCAAAAGGCAAGGCGGATTTTATCTCCTGCGTGGCTTGTTAAGGGAGTATCAAACCGTCTGCCACAGGCCTTTGAAACCTCCTTTATCAGCTGTCCTTTCTTAATTCCGTTTTTAAGAGTGAACAAAGCCTCGACCTCGACAGTCATTCTGCCCTTGCTGTCAATTCTGCAAACACAGTCAACAGGGGCAAGTCCGATTTTGCGTAAAGCGTTAGTCACTCGACCTTCGCAGTCTGTATCGTATGTTTCTACAGTGCTTAATTCTTGTGACAAGTCGCAAAGAAGCTCGGAAAGTCCCGAAAACTGACCGGCTACAACAGAACGCACCTGAGTCACCCTTTGGTTTGCCTGCTGATATGCTAAAAGCTGTTCGTAATTTTTGCTTATGCTGTGCGCAAGCTCCTTGTGCTTACAGCAGCGTTTTACAAACTGCCCGTTTATATCCTCAGCCGTTATATTCCCGTTTTGCCTGAGAATTTTTGTCAGGCGGTTAAAGTCATCTTTTGTAATCTCTTTTTGCTTTTCAAGGCAATATACACGCAGACCGCAGGCTGAGCAGACCTCCTTTACCGATTTTTCAAAGACTGTATCTATGGTGTTTGAATACATATTTTTGAGCCTGTCAGACACGCTTGTTACACATTCGCTGACATTTTTAAGTGCGTTTGACGCAAAATCAAGTCGCATTACAACGGTGCTTTTTATTGAGCTGTCGCTGTTTTCTCTGTTTGACGGCAAAAACAATGCCGACATCGTATTGCCTACGCTTTTGGGAATAAGCAAGAACGCAGTTACGCCGACTGCCGTTTCTATCAGCACTGCAACAACAATCGAGGAATCTGAGGACGACAGCGACATAACGGTGTTGCAGACAAAAAACACAGCCGCACAGCCGAGCTTGCCCACAGGTGCAAACAGTCCGCACATCATACCGCCGAAGCTATAGCCTGCCGAGAGAAAAACAAGTCTTGACGAGGACAGCGAAAAGACGATACCGGTTGCAATTCCGCATATACTGCCGGCTGTGACAGAGCCGTATCTGCCACACAGCAAAATCACAACAACGGCAATTATTCGCCCGAGAGAAATCTGCTCAAACTCAACAGAGCCTAACGATAAAACAAGTATACACCCCGCCATAGCTATACAGGCAAGCTCCTGTTCCGAAAAGGAATTTATCGCCCGTCCTGACGAAAAGAGCGTTACGGCACTTTTTATAAAAAAGGCGCACGAGCCTGCCGCAAGCGCTTCGATAACGCAGAGGGAAAAGCGTGAAATCTGCGATGAATCGGAATAAAGCAGAGCAATACCTGTTGCCAGAACAGGCAGAAACGCAGTCAAGGGCGCAAACAGCGCACTCCTGGAAAATCTTTTAAGATCGCCTAAAATCCACCTTATTGCACAAATGGCGGCAACCGAGGCTATGTAGCGAAAGCTGTCAACAGGCGAAAGTATTATGTAGCCGAGCGTAGCGCCAGCCGCCGCCGAAAAAAGATTCTGCCGAGGCGCCGCCGCCGTAAGCGAAGCACCGAACGGTGCAAGCTCGCCGAGCAGCGCTCCTCTTGACGCCATTACACCGCACAAAAAATAAACTAAGTGAGTAACTGCGCTATAAAGCACAGCCGGTGAGCCTTCCTGCGTTAATTTTTTAACCGTCTTTGAAACTGTCATTTTTACACATCCTATAATTATATTTTTGCCGAAAATTTTTATGACTAAATTATAGGCGACAGTGCGGTATTACTTTGTCAATAATTCAGTGGGATTTTTTATATGCTTTTGTAGAAAAATAAGCAAATTCTTAGGGTTTTAAATTTTATAAAGTAAAGCTGTTAAATTAGCTGTTTTTATATTGTCGAGAAAGAATTGAATATTAAACACGAGCAGCTAATTAAAATAATATAAGTCTGTATTGTTATAACGCTCGTTATACTTTTATTATACAATGAATGATGTAAAGTGAATAATTTTTTAAACAAAACAGAGCCTTGACAATTTAAGTCTTGGCTCTGCTTCCGTTTTTGGGGTTATCCCCGATCCTATTTTTTCTATACCTTTTATCCTTATAAGCTGTAATACTAAAATTACTGTGTTTTTGTTGTTGTCGTATCTCTCATATCAATAATTGAGTTTGAGCCTGTAGCCTTTGGCAGCTCACCGTTCCACTTCTGCACCTTTTCATACTCAACGATAGTATCGTTAAGTGAAGCGTTTAAGAGCTTGTTAGCGTCAGCCTGTGCCTTTGCCTTCTTTGAAATTGCGTCAGCCTCTGCCTGTGCGGCAATTACCTTTTTCTTAGCCTCTGCCTCTGCTACTACAATAGCCTGCTCCTGCTCTGTCTTTGTCTTGATAAGGTTCTGCTCGGCTACCTGCTTTGCCTCTATCGCCTGATTGAACTCCTGCGAAAAGTCAAAGTTTACTATGTTGAATTTTTCAATCATAATGCCGTACTCGTTTACCTTTTCTTCAAGCGTTTTCTTGATTTCTTCGCCAACCTGAGCACGTTTTGTAATAAGCTCCTCTGCCGTATATTTTGCGCTTACCGACTTCATACTCTCTTGAACGGCAGGCAAAAGCACGATTGTTTCGTAGTCGCTGCCGATGTTCTTGTAGATGTTTGCGCTTGACTGAAGTCCTACACGATAGTTTACGGCAATATTACTGCTTACTGTCTGAAGGTCTTTTGAAACAGCGGCGGCTTCAACCTCTTGCTTCTGGATTTTGTTGCTGATGATTGCTACATTCTGCACAAAGGGAACCTTAAAGTTCAAGCCCTCCTGCATAACAGTGTCGGACACCTTGCCAAACGTTGTTACAACACCTGTGGAGCCTGCCGGCACAACCGCAATAGACGAAAGCACTGTAATAAGCAAAAGCACCGCAATAATTGCCGATGGAATAATAACCTTTAGCTTTGATTTGTTCATACTGATTTCCTCCGAAAAAATTAAATATATGGCTGTACGGCAATATAATATGTAATAAAAACAAAGATGTCAAAATAGATATTGCCGTACAAGTCGTTTTCACTTAACTCTCATTAAGTTATTGTGATTATATCACAGGTTCACGTGACTGTCAATAGTATTTTCAATAACTTTTAAAATTTTTTTCGGAGCTTTATTTTATTGCTTTTCAGTATATAAGTAATAATCTCCGCTGCTGTCCTTTACAACCTCTGCCGTAATACCATTCGTATAGCCGATTTTAGGTGTAATGCTGTACGTTTTGCTTACGTTGTCCTTGTCAAAGGTATAAACGCTGATGTCTGTAAGACCCACTGTGAAG
>CAMFTQ010000007.1 GCA_945988865.1 uncultured Anaeromassilibacillus sp. | reverse complement strand
TGTAAAAACACAGCCAAATGGCAGGCAAACGCAAGAGGAGTTGACTTAAACCACAACTTTGACGCAGGCTGGCAAGCGCTTAAAAAAGCAGAAATCAAAAGCGGTATTGTTTCTCCCTCGCCCACACGCTACGGCGGAGAAAAGCCGTTTAGTGAGCCTGAAACAATCTGCCTTGCCGAACTTTGCGAAAAAAGCAGTTTCCGCCACGCTGTCGCCTTTCACAGTCAAGGACGTGAAATTTACTGCGACTTTGGCAAAAGCACTCCGCAAAAAAGCTTCAAAATGGCAAAGCTGATGTCACAGGTCAGCGGATACAGAGTATCACGACCGCAGGGTCTTGCCGTAGGCGGAGGGTTCAAGGACTGGTTTATAGAAAATTTTGAACGTCCTGCCTTTACAGTTGAAGTAGGTCTTGGTAAAAACCCTCTGCCTATTTCTGTGCTTGACAGTGAATATCAGCAAATCCTTGAAATGCTCTGCCTTTTAGTGATTATGTGATGTATTTAAACCTCCCTATGATAAGGGAGGTTTATTATTATCGTTCTTCTCTTTCCTTATCAAGCTCGGCTATGATTTTGTCTATATCTTCATCAGTCACAGGCTTGTCGTCAATTATAAGCTCTTCCTGTGCAGTCTGCTCTGAGTCCTGCTCGTTTGGCGCAGGCTCTTGCTCAACTTCATTTGCATCGGCTACAGCGTCAAATAATCTTTCTGCGCTTTCCTTTACATCCTCGTCTGTCAGCTTCATATCCTCAAGCTCAGGCTTATTTACCGTTTTTTCGTCTGCAAAGTAAATATCATACCAAACAAGGAATACATAGATTGTCCACACCTTACGGCTGTTGTCCTCTTTTCCGCTGAAATGCTCGTCAAGCCACGCAACAAGCACCTCTGTGTTAAAGAATTTATTTGCTGTTTCTCCGTTAAATTTCTCTTTTACTACGTTGTAATACTTTTCGTCACGAAGCCATACACGTGTAGGAACAGGGAAACCGAGCTTTTCCTTTTCTGCCGTTTCTTCGGGCATACGGCGAAGAGCCGCCTTTCGCATAGCATACTTTGTGTTGTGCTTGTTTACACGCAGTCTTGTCGGCAGACTTGACGCAACCTTGAATACCTCCTTGTCGAGGAACGGTACACGAAGCTCAAGAGAGTTTGCCATACTCATTCTGTCAGCCTTTAACAGAATGTCGCCTACCATCCACAGGTTTATGTCGAGGTACTGCATCTTTGTAACCTCGTCATACTTTCTTGCACGGCGGTAGTACTTCTTTGTGATGTCCTGAGGACGTGTGGCAATTTCGGGATTTTTAAGAAGCTCCTGTTTCTGCTTGCAGTCATACATAAAGGCGTTTCCGATAAATCTTTCCTCAAGCGGATGAGTGGCACGTATGAGGTAATCTCTGCCCTTGATGTCGGGGAGCTTGTGCATAAGCTTACAAACAGCCTTTCTGATGCAATACGGAACTATTTTCTGATAAATTTTGAATACTCTCGGGTCATTGTAGCAGGTGTAGCCGCCAAACAGCTCGTCTGCGCCCTCGCCCGACAGCACTACCTTTACATATTCACTTGCCAGCTTTGATACAAAGTAAAGCGCAATACAGGACGGGTCGGCAAGCGGCTGATCCATATGATACTGAACTGTAGGCACAGCGCCCCAGAACTCCTCGCTTGAGATAATCTTTGTGTGATGCTCAACGCCTATTTTTTCGCTTAGTCGCTCTGCCCAGCTGATTTCGTTGTACTTCTGTCCGAAATCAAAGCCTACGGTAAACGTTTTCTGGTCTGCAAAATATGTTGAAACGTAGCTTGAATCAACTCCGCTTGACAAGAAACAGCCAACCTCAACATCGGCTATCTTGTGTGCATTGACGGAGTTTTCAAAAACCTCGGCAATTTTATCAACTGCCTCTTCCTCTGTCATATCCTCATCAGGATTGAATTTAGGCTCAAAGTAACGCTCGGTTGTGATTTCACCGTTTTTGTACCAAAGGAAGTGACCGGGCATAAGGCAGTAAACGTCCTCAAAAAACGTTTCGGGCGGTACTGCATACTGAAACGAAAGGTACGTATCAAGCGCCTTTTCGTTAAAGCGTTTTTCAAAATTCGGATGCTCTAAAATACTCTTTATCTCGGAGGCATAAACAAAGCTGTCGCCGATTTTTGTGTAGTGCATAGGCTTGATTCCGAAAAAGTCACGTGCGATAAAAATCGACTTGTCAACAGTGTTATAAATCGCAAAGCCGAACATACCTCTGAGCCTTGGCAGTAAATCCTCTTTCCACTCTTCAAAGCCGTGAACAAGCACCTCGCTGTCAGTTTCGGTGTAGAATTTATGTCCTAACTTGATAAGCTCAATTCTAAGCTGTGAATAGTTATAAATCTCGCCGTTAAACGTCAGCACAAGCGTTTTGTCCTCGTTGTAAATCGGCTGATGTCCTGCGTCAAGGTCAATAATGCTAAGACGGCGAAAGCCCATAGCTATGTTATCATCAGAATAAAAGCCGTCAGAGTCAGGCCCTCTGTGAGTGATAACCTCTGTCATTCTTTTAATTGTATTTTCTCTGTCTATAATCTGTCCTGTAAAACCGCATATACCGCACATAATATAACCACCTTTTAAGAGAGATTTTTCTAAAAAGCAATACTACAAATGATTATACTATTATTTTAAAAGCGAATAATTCTAATATGCCATAATTATCTCAAAACTTAGAAATGTATATAATACAAATACCTGACTATTGCAACCAGAAACCGAGTATTATATAATAATGTTAACAAAACAAAGGAATGGTAAAATGATAGCAACACTTGTAAATGCCGCCGCCGTGATAGCAGGCGGTATTATAGGCATTTTATTTAAAAAGGGAATACCCGAAAGAATATCCGACACTGTGTTCAAGGGCTTGGGACTGTGTACGCTGTTTATCGGAATATCAGGCTCGCTGTGCGGCAAAAACGTGATTATCGTCATTATCTCAATAGTCCTGGGAGCAATAATCGGCGAAGGCATTGACCTTGACAGCAAAATTTACAGTCTTGGCGAGCTTATAGAAAAAAAGTTCAACAAAGTCGGCGGCAAAAAGGTTTCTGTCGCAGAGGGGTTTGTCACCTCAAGCCTGCTTTTCTGCGTGGGAGCTATGACGATAGTCGGCTCGCTGCAAAGCGGTCTGACGGGCGACCACTCGACTATTTTTACAAAATCAACGCTTGACTTTGTAGCCGCAATCATTTTTGCAAGCACATTGGGCATAGGCGTGTTATTTTCTGCGGTGTTTGTGCTTGTGTATCAGGGTGCAATAACGCTTTTTGCACAGTGGCTCTCACCTGTTTTAAGTACTGCCGTAATTGACGAAATGTCCTGTGCCGGCTACATACTGATTATAGCACTTGCACTTAATATGATTGGTATTACAAAGCTAAAGGTAATGAACTACGTTCCTGCTGTCTTTTTGCCGATAGCGATATGTCCTTTGGCTGATTTAATAGGCAGTATTCTGTGAATTTTCAGACCAAGCTAAAAGGCTGTATAAAAACCGTTTACGGTCTTTATACAGCCTGAAATTTTACAATAAAAGTTTTTATAACTCGTTATTTCTTGTTTCGTTCAGAATTTTGTCGATTTCGTCCTCTGAAACCTCGTCGTCGGTTACAGGTCTAAAGGAGTAGTTTTCTTTTTCATATTTTTTGTAAAACTGCTCGTCCTCGTCAATCTCTATCTGCTCACCCTTAAGAGCATTTGATCTTTTTGATTCCGCAGCCTTGTCCATACGGATTGCAACTGCCTTTTTCTCTGTTTTTTCTTTCTTCTTCGCTTCATCTATATAAACCATATCGCCTATAAAAGAACCAAGAATACCGCACACCAGATAAATGAGCAAAATAAGAATTTCGTTATTGTTTTTGTAAATGAGCATACTGGGCAGATACATAACAGGCGCTATAACCGCAAAAATAAAATCAAGTCCGTTTTTCCACGAATAATGAACAGCGCTCACAACAGCGGCGGCAGGAAAAACAAAATAATATACTATGGGAGTATAATTATTTATCTGACCACCGGACACAAACATAAGCGGTAAAAGCAAATAAAGCGCCGCCAGAATCACAGCATAAGGAGTATATCTTTTGATCATATTTTTCATATCAGCTTAGCCTCCGAAATATTAAAATTATAATTATCTGCTCATTTTTTAATTATAACAAATAAATCGTCTGTTTTCCACTGTTTTTTGAAAAATATATAAATTTCTGTATTTTGCACAATAAAGTATATCCATTTTGAGTATAAGTCCTTATATACATAACGCATATAAGCATCAATAAAAATATATCGGAAAATGTTTTCGTATGTTTAAATAATTATTTGCATTTTATGCCGATACTTGCTATAATAAAAAGAAAGCTAAAATTATACAGTAAATATATCAGGGAGTGATAAATATGTGTAAGAAGCCTTACTATATTACAACGCCGATTTACTATCCGTCGGGCAATCCGCATATAGGTCATTGTTATACAACTGTTGCGTGTGACAGTATAGCACGCTTTCGACGTATGCAGGGCTATGACGTTATTTTCTTAACGGGAACAGATGAACACGGACTGAAAATCGAGCAGAAGGCGGCAGAAAAGGGAATTACGCCAAAGGCTTATGTTGATGAAATTGTAGAAATTTTCAAAAAGCTGTGGAGCTGTATGAACATCAGCTACGACAGATATATACGCACAACGGACGATTATCACGTTGAAACTGTGCAGAAAATTTTTAAGGAGCTTTACGACAAGGGTTATATCTACAAGGGCGAATACTCGGGTAAATACTGTACTCCGTGCGAGAGCTTCTGGACTGATTCTCAGCTTGTTGACGGCAAATGTCCCGAATGTGGCAGAGAGGTAACACAGGCTAAAGAGGAAGCGTATTTCTTCAAAATGTCCCCCTTTGCCGACAGAATTGAAAAGCTGTTGACAGAAACAGACTATTTACAGCCGAAAACACGTGCCACAGAGCTTGTAAACAACTTTATAAAGCCGGGTCTTGAGGATCTGTGCGTGTCGAGAACTACCTTTAAATGGGGTATTCCCGTAACATTTGACGAAAAGCACGTAGTTTATGTATGGATTGACGCTTTGTCAAACTATATTTCTGCGCTCGGCTTTTACAATGACGCTTATAACGATTACGATAAATTCTGGCCTGCCGACGTTCATATGGTGGCAAAGGATATTATGCGTTTTCACGCAATTATATGGCCTGCTATGCTTATGGCGCTTGACCAGCCGTTGCCGAAGCATTTGGCTGTTCACGGCTGGATTACCTTTAACGGACAAAAAATGAGCAAGTCGCTCGGCAACGTGGTTGACCCGTTTGTATTAAGCGAAAGATACGGCGCAGACGCTATCAGATACCATATTTTAAGAGAGATGGCATTAGGCGCTGACAGCTCATTCTCTAACGAAATAATGATAAACAGAATAAACTCCGACCTTGCAAACGGACTTGGCAACCTTGTTTCAAGAACTGTTGCGATGGCTGAAAAATACTTTGGCGGTACATTGCCTGTGGAGCGTGAAGAGGGAGAGTTTGACAGCGAGCTTATTGATTTGGCTTTATCTTTAAGAGATAAGGTTGATGAGTTTATCGACAAAACGCAGATAAACAATGCGCTTGCAGAGATTTTCAAGGTTGTTTCAAGAGCAAACAAGTATATTGACGAAACAACTCCTTGGATTTTAGCAAAGGACGAGAGTAAAAAGGCTCGTCTTGCGACTGTAATATATAATCTGCTTGACACAATCAGAATTGTATCGTCACTGCTTTGTCCGTTTATGCCGTCAACTATGCCGAAGGTATGGGAGCAGATAGGTGCAACAAACAGCGATGTAAGCTATGAAAACGCAGGAAAATTCAACGTGCTTAGTGCCAATGTTACCGTTAAAAAGGGTGAGGTACTCTTCCCGAGAATTGACGTTGAAAAGGAAATCGAGGAGCTTAACTCTATTATCTGCAATAACGAAAAACCTGCAAAGCCTGAGGAAAAAGCAGAAAAAACAGAAGAAAAGCCACAGGGTATTGCACAAATCGGCATTGAGGATTTTTGCAAGGTAGAGCTTAGAGTGGCGCAGATTAAAGCTTGCGAGCCGATTAAAAAGGCGAAAAAGCTCTTAAAGCTCACTCTTGATGACGGAGAGGGCGAGAGAACAGTTGCAAGCGGTATTGCAAAATACTACACTCCCGATGAGCTTGTCGGCAGAAAGGTTGTTCTTGTTGCAAACCTAAAGCCTGCCGTACTTTGCGGTGTTGAGAGTGCCGGAATGATTTTGGCTGCAAGCAGCGGTGACAGCGTTAATGTTATTTTTGTTGACGATATGGAAACAGGTGCAAGGATAAGCTGATTTTTGAAAATACTTTATCAAGGGCGGTGATTTTTGGTGGAGCATTTTAATAATATTTTTGACAGCCACGCCCATTATGACGACAAGTGGTTTGATGATGACAGAGCTGATGTTCTGTTGTCACTTCCTCAAAAGGGCGTTTGCGGTGTTGTAAACAATGCGGTAAATCTGCAAACAGCCAAAACGGCGATTGAGTATGCAGAGAAATACGATTATTTTTACGCAACAGTCGGCTTTCATCCCGAAAATCTGTCCGACATTACACCCGATTACCTTGATGAAATGGAAAAACTGTTACAGCACAAAAAGGTAGTTGCAATAGGCGAAATCGGTCTTGATTATCACTGGGATATTCCTCGTGACCTGCAAAAGCGAGAGTTTGAGCGACAGCTTGCATTTTCTAAGGATATGGATATGCCTGTGGTGGTTCACGACAGAGAGGCGCACGGTGACACAATGGAGCTTTTGCGCAAATACCGTCCGAAAGGACTTGTTCACTGCTTTTCGGGCAGTCGTGAGCTTATGAAAGAGGTTATGCGACTTGATATGTATATCAGCTTAGGCGGTGTTGTTACGTTTAAAAATGCACGTCAGAGCGTTGAGGTTGCAGCAGAAGTTCCGCTTGACAGACTTTTGCTTGAAACAGACGCACCGTATATGGCGCCCGTACCGTTTCGTGGCAAGCGCTGTGACAGCTCAATGATTATTTATTGTGCTGAAAAAATTGCATCTTTAAGAGGGATAACTACTCAGCAGCTTTTAGACATAACAAGAGAAAACGATCTTAGAATGTATGATATAACACAATAAATTTTAATCAATATACAATAATGCCCCCACCGTTTTGGTGGGGGCAAGCTTTTTGGAACCGCCTTAATCGGTTTTGTGTATAATAGCTCTGTTTTAATTTTTGAATGTCATTTGCGTTTTATCGGGATTTTATAGAGAAGTAATTGTTCCGATGAATAAAGGCGTTCCTGTTGAGGAGTTGACTATAGCATACATAAACGGTCTGTCAAGGCTGATGTTTACAGTTTTTAAATCGGGTACACATTCAGCATCCATTATTATCGCTGTAACAGCGGCTGCTTTTGTTCCTGCCT
This sequence comes from uncultured Anaeromassilibacillus sp., assembly GCA_945988865.1. Classification (GTDB taxonomy): domain Bacteria; phylum Bacillota; class Clostridia; order Oscillospirales; family Acutalibacteraceae; genus CAMFTQ01. The sequence continues at coordinate 3,495 of CAMFTQ010000007.1, read as the reverse complement.
CTGAATTTTCAATAGCCGTTTTGTGAGTAACTGTTGATATAAAGGTACGCAGATTGTCTGCATATATTTTTGAAAAATCTGCAACACTCGGCTCAAAAGCGTCTGTGATACCCATATCTTTCAGAATATCCTTCATCTCATAAGAATATTCGCCCTTGAATTTCGGCATAGAGGTATTCACACGATAGCCTGCACCGCCCTTTTGATTTTTATACAGGCTTAATAAGCGTTCGTAATCCATTGTGCTTATCATATCGTTAAACGCTTTTTCTCCGCTTTCGTTCGGCATTATTGCAACAAAGCTGTAGCCTCCCATATACTGCTTGGAAAAGCCTGTTACGTTGTTGTCTGAAATATAAGTACCGTCGTTATCTGAGCTGTGCATATATTCTGCCTGTGACGTTTTGTCAAAGCCTACAAAATCGCCCTTTGTCACATCGTATTCGCCGTATTGCTCAACCCATTTTGCTTCAAAGAACAGAGCATTTATAAGTGCCATTACAGCGTTGTCAGGCAGCTCTGACAGGATTTGCTCAATCATACCGTCTGTGTTGTCACTGCACCAGCTGTTAATTTCGTTAAGTGTGTTTTCGTCCTCAAAATCACGTGAGTAAAGCTCTGTGTTGTAGTATTTGCTCAGCGTTTCGTTAAACTGCGGTATAATCGGGTGGTTGTGCTTTTCGTTTGAGTTGTTCCACACCGAGTTAGCCATAGACACCTTGCTGAAGCTGTTGTTTTTGAGAGCGTTTGCGTATTCGAGCAGATAAGCGTTCAGGTCAGAAATGTCGCCGTTATTTGAGATTTTATCGGCAAGCTGTTTGTATGTATTGCCGTCTGCGCCGTTTGTCACCATAGCAAGCGCATAAATCACCGAAAGCGGAGAGATAAGGTTGTTGTTGCCTATATTGTTTTCGTTTTTATAGGCTGTTTTAAAAAGATCAAATGAAAAAGTGCCGACAGATTTTTCTCCGTCAAAAATCACCTCATCCTGCGTGGCTGTTTCGTCACCCGTTGAAACCTGATCATCTGTTGAAATGCTCGGTAAAAGGTCATTTTTTGTAACGGTGATGTCAGTACCGATTTTGCTGTCTGTAACAGCATAGTCTGCACAGTACCTCTGAATTTCTGTTGCGTCCTTTACGTTTACCTCTTTATCACCGTTTGCATCAGAATAAAAAGCAGACAGATAATAAGCGATATCCAAATCGTCTTTTGGACTTACTAATTCTGCCGATATTCTCTGAATATGCGTTGCGTCGGTGATATTGATTTTGCCGTCAAGCGTACTGTCGCCTATTTTGTAGGTGTAGCCTTCTGTGACATTTTCTTTTGCCGATACACTGCAAAAGGGAATTGCAGACGTTGCCAACACTGCCGAAAGAACAGTACATAAAATTTTAGTAGTATATTTTTTCATAGCTAACATCTCCTTATATATTGCTTTTTAAGCGTTTTCATTCATTATACAACTGAGCAGTGCGATTTTTTACACTTTGAAAAAATTATTTTGATAAAATTCTTGATTTATTAAAAAACACACTTTTGTCAGAATTACATTTTGCCTGTTGAGCCGAAACCGCCCTGTCCTCGCTCTGTTTCGCTAAGCTCCTGAACCTCGACAGGCTCAAGCTGACAAACAGGTGCAACGACAAGCTGTGCTATGCGTTCAAACGGCTCGATGGTGTACGGCTTGTCCGACACGTTGCAAAGACCTACGCAGATTTCGCCTCTGTAGTCGCTGTCGATAACTCCAACGCCGTTAGAAAGACAAATGCCGTGCTTTACACCAAGACCGCTTCGGGCATAGACATAAGCGACATAGCCTTCACTCGGCAGTTCTATGGCGATGCCGGTATTCACCCTGACAAGCTCCCCCGGATTTATTGTAAGGGGGCTGTCAAGAAGTGCAAACAGGTCAAGACCTGCCGAGCCTTTTGTACCTCGTGTTGGGATAATTGCTCTATCACTGAGCTTTTTAATTTTTAAAACTGCCATAATTACCTCTCAATCCTGCAAAATAAAAATTAAACTTGCAAAATAAATTTATAATTCTATTTAATAATTACTTAACGGAAAGTTAAAAGCTTTATATTTCCAATTAGCAAAATTAAATAATTCCAATAAATAATTCTTTCAAAAGGGTTAAAAAACAATTTCCTAATTGATACCTCTTAAATATAATCCGCCCGTAAATTCCTTTTTTTGCAGAGTTTTCCTATAATAATCAAGGGTGTTTTCCACGTTTTCCACATAGTTTTCAACAGTAAAGCGAAAAACCTCAAAATCTATTGCATTTTTGTTATAAATCCTTTCGGGCATTATAAGCGGTACGCTGTTGAGGATTTCACTGCAAATACCGTCACAGACAACAGGAAAGAGTATGTTTTTCCTATCCTGCAATTTTAAGTCTTTTTTGCAAGACGAACAGCTTTTACCTCCGCTTCTGCCGGGGCAGTTGCGAACAAGCATCAAGGGCAGATAGCCGTAGCCGATAAGGCCTCTTTTTATTGTACCACCTAACTGCTCTATCTGCTCGATTTTCATTTCAATAGAAAGCTCTGTGTCAGCAAGTCCGTAATTCTTCGCCCATTCAAGTGAGGCTGTGTTTGTTATGTTCAGACCAAATCCGCCGTGAACGGTAAAGCCGAGCCTTTTTGCAAGGTAAACAGCTCCGAGGTTGTTTGCAAGCACATCTGTTACACCGATTTTCTTAAACTGTATCAATCTGTTTTCGACAAATTTTTCGGCAGAAAAAAGTCCTCTGGGGATTTCGATAGCTATGTTTATGTTTTTGCCGAGCAATTCCTTTACTTTTTGAATGTCGCTTTTTATCGGCAGATATACCATATCGAGCTTTTCACAGCCTATAGGCAGGTCGGTTGAGAGAAACCTTGCTCTTTTCAGCGGTGTTTCACTGTGACTTCGCTTTTGAACGAGCATTTTGTCAAAAATATCTTCATCAGCTACAATTTTGTAATGAGTAAATTCCGCTCTTTTTTTGTCAAGCTCTGCCAGTGCGTTTCGCCTTAGCTCGTTTAGTGCAGACAACGGAAGTGAAAGACCGTTTTCAATCGTACATCTGCAATCGGTGCAGTAGTACGGTGTGCCACCTGTTTTTGTAAGCTGTGCAGACGCTTTTTCTGCTGATAGTGAGGTGTTTATTGCCTTTTCGCATACAAAGCTGCTCGTTACCGTAACAGTGTTTTCTCTGTCGTCAGACACAGTCAGCACAGGCTTTTCACCGATATTTGCAGAAAAAGTCATACTCACCCCGACAAGCGGATTTTCGTTTTTATATTTTTGTCTGATTTCGGACAGGAGCTTTTCGGTAGTTGATGTCACGTCCTCTTTTTTGCGAAAGCCGAACATCTCGCCGTCACGCTTGCCTGTGAAATAGCCGTCTGTAAAGCCTGAACGGGCAAAGACTGATGTAAGCTGTCGCTGTGTATTTTCAGAAACCTTAGAAAAATCTCTGCTTTCGACACAGGCTGAAAC
>CAMFTQ010000006.1 GCA_945988865.1 uncultured Anaeromassilibacillus sp. | reverse complement strand
GAGCTATTACAAAGGAACACGCCGCTATGAAAAAGAAGGAGCGAAAGCAAGCAATTGCAGAGATGGCATATCCGTCAATATCGTATAAAATCGCTCACGAAATAGAAGAGGCTACAGGGCAGGAAACAAGAGTGACTGTTCCCGGACACTTCCAGCGAGGAGGAAGTCCCGACCCATACGACAGAGTTTTGTCAACACGCTTCGGAACATATGCCGCACAGATGATAATCGACAAAAAATACGGTGAGCTTGTTTGCTTACGGAATAATGAAGTCACATCTGTTCCACTTTCCGAAATTGCAGGAAAGCTAAAAACCGTTCCTGTTGACTCATCAATAATCAAAAGCGCCAAGCAGATAGGCATCAGCTTCGGCGAGTAAATCAGCCAAAATATAATAACTTTTTCACCTCTGCTTTATTTTTATCATAGTATAAAATAAAAAACAGAGGTGATTTTTTATGGATTACAAACTAATTATGGTACCGTCCGTAACATATGCAATTAAAGGGCGTGACCTTTTAAAAAAAATAAATGTTCCGTCACAGGTGCAAAGAACACCTAAGGTTAGCCGAACCTCTTCTTGCGGATATAGTCTTTTGGTAGCTGAAAAGGACATACACAGGGCAAGAGAATATCTGGAGCAAAGCGGAGTAAATGTGTTGGGCATAGCCGACAGGAACAGCGTATGATTTATCTTGACAACTGCGCCACAACCTTTCCAAAGCCGAGTATCGTTTTATCTGCTGTAGAAAAAGCGAACAGATATTATGCTGCAAACCCCGGCAGAAGCGGTCACAAATTATCACTGAAAGCCTCAAGCGAGGTGTATAATTGCAGAGAAAATCTAAGAGATTTTTTTAATGCTAAAAGTGACGAAAATGTCATTTTTACGCTCAACTGCACAACGGCGCTTAACACAGTTATAAAAGGTATTTTAGAAGAGGGCGACCACGTTATCGTTTCTTCTCTTGAGCATAACTCGGTAATGCGTCCTGTTAAGGAGCTTGAAAAAAACGGTGTTACCTATACTGCGGCAGAGGTGTTCCCCTTTGATAATGACGCAACTGTCGATTCTTTCAGAAAAGCGATTAAATCTAACACAAGGCTTGCGGTGATTACACACGCCTCAAATGTATTCGGAATTAAGCTGCCGATTGAAAGAATTTGTGCTTTGTTACATCAATACGGAATTATTGTTTGTGTTGACGCAGCACAAACAGCGGGAGTATTTCCGATTGATGTTCAAAATTCCTCTATTGACTTTCTCTGCGTTGCAGGGCATAAGGGCTTGTACGGAACAATGGGTACAGGTGCACTAATAATAAACTGCGACAGGATTGTTAAGCCGCTCATTTCAGGAGGAACAGGCAGCAGCTCGGCTGAGCTTCTACAGCCTGAAATACTGCCCGATAAATTTGAGAGCGGCACTGCAAACGTATCGGGTATCGCAGCTCTTAATGCAGGCGTTAGCTTTGTCAGAAAAAAGGGGATAGAGAACATTTACAGTCACGAAATGAAACTGATTACTGATTTATATAATGCACTTAAAAGAAATAATAGAGTAATTCTCTACACAGACAAGCCACAAAAAGAATACTTTGCGCCTGTTCTTTCCTTTAATTTGGAGGGTATAAACAGCGAAAGCACTGCACAGCTTTTAAACGAAAAATACGATATAGCAGTCAGAGCAGGACTTCACTGCGCACCCTCTGCACACAGGTATATGAACACAATAGATGAGGGTACAGTGCGTGTTTGCCCTTCTGTTTTTACAACTTCAAAGCAGATTGACGCTCTAATATTTGCAATAAACGAAATTTCTAAAAGAAAATATGTCAAAAAGCAGTTGCAATAAAGAAAATTTGTGATAAAATTATAATGTATAGTTATAGGAATTCTAAAATGAATGATGGAGGAAAGTATGGAATTATTAAATCAGCTTTTCAATAATTTTCTTGCTATCATCAATACGTTTCAATTTAAAGATGCAGTTGATATATTAGCGATTGCCTTTATTATTTACAATGTTTTTAAATTTGTTCAGGAAACAAGAGCAGAACAGCTTTTAAAGGGCATTTTACTTTTACTTCTGATTTATATTGCCTCTTTGATTTTTAATTTAACTATGATGACGTGGTTAATCAAGATGATACTTGAGTTCGGTGTAATACTATTAGCTATAGTATTTCAGCCCGAAATAAGAAACGCACTTGAGCAAATGGGCAGAAGCAAAATATCAAAAGCAAGATTTGCTCTTATTAACCAAAGAAAACGCTCTGACGAATGGATAAGCAGGGAACGCAAAGCTATTATTGATGTTGCAGACGCAGCACAGGTTTTCAGCGTTTCAAAAACAGGCGCATTGATAGTTTTTGAAAAGGAAACAAAGCTTTCTGATATTGCACAGACAGGTACTGTTTTAAACAGCGAAACCTCGGTTGCTCTGTTCGGTAACGTTTTCTTTAACAAAGCACCGCTTCACGATGGGGCTTGTATTGTTCGTGACGGACTTCTGTATGCCGCAGGCTGTATTTTACCGCTTGCAAGCAATAACAAGGATATAAATATCAACTTAGGCACACGTCACAGAGCGGCTATCGGTATGAGTGAAAATTCAGATGCAGTAGTTGTTGTAGTAAGCGAAGAAACAGGCTTTATTTCTGTTGCCATTAAGGGAGTGCTGAATGTAAATATCACCAAAAGTCAGCTTATTGAAATTCTTGAAAAAAATCTGATTCCTAAGGAAGAAGAAAAAAGAACAGATTTGTTTTCAATATTCTCCTCCAGAAGAAAGGAGGATAATTCAGATGAAAAATAAAAAAGATAACTCTAAATCAGTTTTCAAAATTTTCAGAAACAAAAACTTTTTGATGGTATTATCTGTTGTTTTATCATTTGCTCTCTGGATTACGTTAAGCTCAACCTCTGATATTGACACTACTTCTATTATTTCAGATATCCCTGTTACGTTAGAGCTGCCTGCAGAAGCGCAAAAGGACAATTTACAGGTGTTTGACGGCGAAGGGCTTACGGCGTCTGTTTCGGTAACCGGAAACAAGGTGACGGTAGGCTCGCTTTCAAAATCAGACATAGTAGTTACTGCACAGCAGACAAACACAATCACTGCACCCGGTACGTACAAGCTCCCGCTTGTAGCGAGAAAAGCAGGCGTTAAAACAGGGTATGACATTGTATCGCAGGTTTCACCGTCGTTTATTACGGTAACGGTTGATCGCTTTAAGTCTGTTGATATGGAAATTATCGACAATATGACGTATCACGTTGATGAAAACTACTACGGAACAACAATCCTGTCAAACGCTTCCGTTAATATTTCAGGAGCAGAAGCAGAGGTTGACAGAATAGCCCGTGTTGAGATAAACGGCAAAATAGACGGTATTCTGACTTCTTCTCAGACTGTTGAAAAACCGTTAGTTCTGCTTGACAGCGATGGTAATGAGATTAAGGACAGCACCGTAAGCCTTAACGTTAACAGCATACAAGCTACTATTTCGGTTCTGCCAAAGAAAGAAATTCCGCTGAAACTGACATATATCAACAAACCTGCGGGGTTAAAAATTGAGGATAGCTGGCTTTCTGTTACTCCGTCAAAAATTCTTGTTGCAGGCAGCGAGGAAACGATGAAAAACCTACAGACTATCGATTTAGAACCTATAGATTTTTCAACACTTCAAAACAAAGTAAACAATATGACGCTTGACATCAACCTGCCTACAGATTGCAGAAACCTATCTAACGAAACTGCCGTAAATATTTCGCTTGATTTATCATCACTTGTTAAAAAATCATTCGTTGTTACAAAATTTGAGTCACAAGGCTTGTCAAGCAGTTATTCGCTTGATACTACAACAAAGAGCCTTACAGTCACAATTATCGGAACAGAGGACCAGATGTCTGAAATCACAGCAGATGATTTAACGGCTGTTATTGATTTCACCGGCAAAACAGACGTAGTTTTAGGCTCAACAGATATGAATGTAACAATTAAAACAGGCAACTTTAAAAAATGCTATGCCTACGGTAGTTACAAGGCAAATGTAATTGTGTCGCAAAATGAACAGCTTGTATAATATTTAATAAAAGCAGAGTCTTGGCTTTTTTGTCAGGGCTTTGTTTTTATTATGTGATCCTTTGCAAAAAATCAGATAATTCTGAATTTAGCACTTGATTTTCAAAAACATATAGTGTATAATAACTGTGTTATGTGCCGGTGTGATGGAATTGGCAGACGTAGTGGACTCAAAATCCACCGGTGGCGACACCGTGCCGGTTCGAGTCCGGCCACCGGCACCACAAACAAACGACAGTTTTCGTACAGAGAGCTGTCGTTTTTTCTAACTGTAAAACTTTTAAAAAGCAAATAAAAAAGCAGACTTTTAAAAAGCCTGCTCAATGGCGGAGGAGGGGGGATTTGAACCCCCGCGTCGGTGTTACCGACCTACCGGTGTTCGAAGCCGGACCCTTCAGCCGCTTGGGTACTCCTCCAAGTATTTGTAACAGCACTATTTTACATTCTTTTTATCAATATGTCAACATAAATTTTTATACATTTCTCTGCACATAAATTTCGTAAAATATTATTTTTCTACAAAAAATTAAAAACACTTGACATTTGTATTAAAATGTAGTATCATCTATAAGTCGATAGAAACAAATAGCATTTTGTCGATGTTTAATTAGCTTTTTTCCTATTTTTTCATATACCTTCCAAATTCGGGGCAGAAACGCAAGTTTCTGCCCCACCCCTTTATATGAGGTTAAATTATGAGCAACATCGGTCTTTATATTCACATACCCTTTTGCAAACAAAAATGTCCGTACTGTGACTTTTTCAGCGTGTCAACATCTCAAAGTGATTTTGACGACTACACAGATATTCTGATTTTTAAAACAGAGCTTTACTCCGAAAGATTCAGCGAAAAAACCGTTGACACAATATATTTCGGCGGCGGCACTCCGTCATTGATAGGAGATAAAAACTTAGTAAAGATTTTAAACGCCGTATATAAGAATTTCAGAACCTCAAATCCCGAAGTCACTGTCGAAGTAAACCCTACATCACAAAGTCTGATTGATTTTTCAAACCTCTACAGTGCCGGATTTAACAGACTTTCTGTAGGGCTTCAATCGGCAAACGAAAAGGAACAGCTTATCCTTGGCAGAAAGCACAATACAATTGATGTAATAAATACATTATCACTTGCAAAAAAATCAGGGTTTACAAATATTTCTCTTGATTTAATGCTCGGTGTGCCTTATCAGACAGAGGAAAGCCTTAAAAATTCAATCGAATTTTGTGCAGACAGCGGTGTAAGCCATATTTCCGCTTATATATTAAAGATAGAAGAAAATACTCCTTTTTACAAAAAAAGAAACGAAATACCGTTTTGCGATGATGATTATCAGGCATACCTCTATGAGCTTTGCTGTGACGAGCTTATAAAAAACGGCTACAATCAGTATGAAATATCAAATTTCTGCAAACAAGGCTTCGAGAGCCGACACAATCTTAAATACTGGAATTGCGATGAATACTTAGGCTTAGGTCCGTCAGCTCATTCCTTTATTAACGGCGAACGCTTTTATTATTCAAGAAGCTTTGACGATTTCAAAAACGATGTAATTCATAATGACGGCATAGGCGGTACGCAGGAAGAATACATAATGCTTCGCCTTCGACTGTCTGACGGAATAAATTTTGACGAATACAAAAAGCGTTTTAACAAGACGATTTCAGATAGTATCCTAAACAAGGCTAAAAAGTACGAAAAAGCAGGATTTTTGACAATCACCGATAAAAATATTGCATTGACAAGAAAAGGCTTTTTGCTTTCAAATTCTATTATTTCTGACTTGCTTTTCTGATTTTTTTGCAAAATGCTTTCACTTTTTGCAAAAGCATTGACACTTAATACGATATGTGATAAAATCAACAGTAGTTTATAAAAGAGATTATATCTCTGTTATGAAAAAAGACCAATCCGTTTTTACGGATATGCCCTACGGACAGGCGGTCGGTTGCCGGGCGGTTTTAATCCGCATTATTGATTGAGTTAGAAGCTCAAATTTTATAAGCTGATTACTTTATAATCATTATCATCTTGTGAAACGGTCAATAAGAGCAGCAACCTTACTTGCTGAAACAACTCTGATATGGGCGATGTGAATATATTTTCATAATTGTATCGTATGATTTTTACTGTGAGCAGATGGTAGTATAAACCATCTGCTTTTTTATATTTTGTCAGAACACTGAGGAATTACTATGAATAAATTAAGTCAGGAAAACGCACCTATTCTTGAGGCACTTGAAAAATTTAAGAGAAGGCGAGTTGTGCCGTTTGATGTTCCGGGCCACAAAAGAGGCAGAGGAAATCCGGAGCTTGTGGGACTGTTAGGCGAAAAATGTGTCGGACTTGATGTCAACAGTATGAAACCGCTTGACAATCTATGCAATCCTGTGTCGGTTATTCGTCAGGCAGAGGAGCTTGCGGCAGAGGCGTTCGGCGCAGAACACGCTTTTTTGATGGTAGGCGGTACTACAAGTGCGGTTCAGAGTATGGTACTGTCTGTATGCAAGGCTGGGGATAAGATAATATTGCCGAGAAATGTGCATAAAAGCGTTATCAACGCACTTATTCTCTGCGGTGCAATCCCTGTTTATATCAGCCCTGCAATTCACTCTGTAATCGGTATTGCACTCGGTATGGAGGTTGAGTCTATAGAGAAGGCAATAGGGGAAAATCCTGACGCCGTTGCGGTGCTTATTAACAATCCGACCTACTACGGTATCTGCTCCAATCTTACAAGGATAACAGAAATTGCTCACGCCCACGGTATGAAAATGCTCGTTGATGAGGCGCACGGTACTCATCTTTACTTCGGAGATAATCTGCCTGTAAACGCTATGAAAGCGGGCGCTGATATGGCGGCTGTTTCTATGCACAAGTCGGGAGGAAGTCTGACGCAAAGCTCAATTCTGCTCACGAACAACGGCATATCGCAGGGTCACGTCAGACAGATAATAAACCTTACACAGACAACAAGCGCATCATATCTTTTGCTTTCAAGCCTTGACATTTCACGCAGAAATTTAGCGCTTCGTGGACGAGAATCCTTTGCTAAGGTTGTCGAGATGGCAGAATATGCAAGAGATGAAATAAATTCAATCGGTGGCTATTACGCATATGGCAGAGAGCTAATTGACGGTAAAAGCGTTTACGACTTTGACGTTACAAAGCTGTGCGTATATACAAAGGGAATAGGTCTTACAGGCATTGAGGTTTACGATTTATTGCGAGATGAGTACGATATTCAGATTGAGTTCGGCGACATCGGGAATATACTTGCATACATCTCAATCGGCGACAGACTGCGTGACATTGAACGTCTTGTAGGTGCGCTTGAGGATATAAAGCGTCTGTACGAGGGAAGTGCAGGAGAAATTACATTCGGTGACTTTGTTCAGCCGACTATTGTTTATTCACCACGTCAATCCTTTTATGCTGAAAAGGAATCGTTACCGCTTGAAAATACGGCAGGCAGAATTTGCGGAGAATTTGTAATGTGTTATCCGCCGGGAATACCTATTTTAGCACCTGGCGAGCTTGTTACAAAGGAGATTATAGATCATATTTTATATTCACGTGAAAAAGGCTGTTCCCTTCAGGGTGCAAACGATCCTTTGGTGAATCAGCTTCAGGTGATAAAGGAGTAACAAAAAATGAGCTATGATATGGATATTTGGTTTTCTGAAAATCATACTGATAATGTAAAGATGAATATACGTGTTGACAAACAGCTTTGCTCTGTTCAAAGCGAGTATCAGCGTATTGATGTTTTTCAGTCGCCGGAGTTCGGCAGATTTTTAACCTCTGACGGTGACGTGATTTTTTCGGAGGCTGACGAATTTATATACAACGAAATGGTAACGCACGTACCTATGGCTGTGCATCCGAATGTCAAAAAAGTTCTTATTATAGGCGGCGGTGACGGCGGTGTGGCACGTGAGTTCACAGCTTATCCTGAAATTGAGGAGATCGACGTTGTAGAGCCTGACGAGGAATTTGTAGAGGTTTGCAGAAAGTATTTTCCCGAAGCTGCAAAGGGCTTTGAGGATAAGCGTGTTCAGGTTATTTATCAGGACGGTCTGCGTTTTCTGCGTGGAAGAAAAAACGAATACGACATTATAATAAATGACTCAACCGACCCATTAGGTCACACAGAGGGACTTTTTACAAAGGAATTTTACGGCAGCTGTTTCAAGGCGTTAAAGGATGACGGTATAATGGTGTATCAGCACGGAAGTCCGTTCTTTGACGAGGACGAGGACGCATTCCGTTCAATGCACAGAAAGGTTTACCGTTCTTTTCCGATAAGCCGAGTATATCAGGCGCATATTCCGACCTGTCCGTCAGGCTATTGGATGTTCGGCTTTGCTTCAAAAAAATATCACCCTACACAGGATTTTGACCCAAAACGCTGGAAAAAGCGAAATATAAAAACGTGGTACTACACACCAAATCTGCATTTCGGAGCATTTATGCTCCCGAGATACGTACAGGATTTATTAGAAGAAGAGGAGAATTCATAATGGCAAAATTACTTATCATCGGCTGCGGCGGAGTTGCTTCTGTTGCTGTTCATAAATGCTGTCAGAACAGCGAGGTTTTCACCGATATTATGATAGCAAGCCGTACAGTTTCTAAATGTGACGCACTCAAAGCAAAGCTTGAAAGCACGACAAAAACAAACATCACAACAGCTCAGATTGATGCAGACGATGTTAATGCACTTACAGAGCTTATTAAATCCTACGCACCTGACGCAGTACTCAATGTTGCACTGCCGTATCAGGATTTAACGATAATGGACGCTTGCCTTGCAGCAGGCGTTGACTATATCGACACAGCAAATTACGAGGCAGAAAACACTGATGATCCAAAGTGGAGAGAAATCTACGAAGCTCGCTGTAAAGAAAAAGGCTTTACGGCATACTTTGATTACTCTTGGCAGTGGGCATATAAAGAAAAATTTGAAAAAGCAGGTCTTACAGCACTTTTAGGCACAGGCTTTGACCCCGGTGTAACAAGCGTTTTTTCGGCATACGCATTAAAGCATTATTTTGATGAAATCCATACCATTGATATTCTTGACTGCAACGGCGGCGACCACGGCTACCCGTTTGCAACAAACTTCAACCCTGAAATCAATCTGCGTGAGGTATCTGCAAACGGCAGCTACTGGGAAAACGGTAAGTGGATTGAAACAAAACCGATGGAAATCAAGCGTGTTTACAACTTCCCTCAGGTAGGAGAAAAGGATATGTACCTGCTCCACCACGAAGAAATCGAGTCGCTTGCAAAAAATATCCCTGGTGTTAAAAGAATCCGTTTCTTTATGACGTTTGGCAACAGCTATTTAACTCATATGAAATGTCTTGAAAACGTAGGTATGCTTTCAACATCTCCGATTGAGTTTGAGGGCAAGCAAATTGTTCCTATCCAGTTTTTAAAGGCACTTCTGCCGGACCCTGCTTCCTTAGGTCCTCGCACAGTAGGAAAAACTAATATCGGCTGTATCTTTACAGGTGTTAAGGACGGTAAAGAAAAAACAATTTATATCTATAACGTCTGCGATCATCAGGAGTGCTACAAAGAGGTTGAAAGTCAGGCTGTAAGCTACACAACAGGTGTTCCTGCTATGATAGGCTCAATGCTTGTTGTTAACGGACAGTGGAAGAAGCCGGGCGTATTTAACGTAGAAGAATTTGATCCCGATCCATATATGGAAGCATTGAACAAGTGGGGACTTCCTTGGGTAGTTGACGAAAACCCACAGACGGTGGAATGATGAAATTTGATAGTTTAAAAACTCCTTGTTATGTAATTGACGAGGGTAAGCTGAAAGAAAATCTGCAAATATTAAGCGATGTCCAGAAAGTGGCAGGCTGTAAAATACTTCTGGCACAAAAGGCTTTTTCATCATTTTGCACATATCCGTTGATAGGAAAATATATTTCAGGCACTACCGCAAGCGGTCTGTTTGAGGCAAGGCTCGGCAGGGAAGAGATGAACAAAGAAAATCACGTGTTTTCTCCTGCATATAAGGATGATGAGTTTGACGAAATAGCCGATTTGTGCGACCATATTGTGTTCAATTCATTTTCACAGCTTGATAAATACAAGGCTCGCTGCAAGGGTAAAAGCATTGGAATAAGAATAAATCCCGAATGTTCAACCCAAAGCGACCACGCAATTTACGATCCGTGCGCAACGGGCAGCAGGCTTGGAGTTATAGCCGAGAATTTTGACGAACAGCTCTTTGAGTGCGTAGATGGAATACATTTTCACACGCTTTGCGAGCAGAATTCAGACGACCTTGAAACAACGCTTAATGCTGTAGAAGAAAAATTCGGCAAATATATTCACAAGGCAAAGTGGCTTAATATGGGCGGAGGTCATCACATAACACGAAGCGATTATGATATTGACAGACTTATCCGCTGCATAAAGCGTGTAAAAGAAAAATATAATGTAGAGGTTTATCTTGAACCGGGCGAAGCAGTTGCGTTAAACGCAGGCTACCTTGTAACTACTGTGCTTGATATTGTAGAAAACGGCGGTGTAAAGACGCTTATTCTTGATGCGTCGGCTGCCTGTCATATGCCTGATGTGCTTGAGATGCCCTACAGACCACCGCTTAGAAACTCAGGCTTGCCGAATGAGAAAAAATACACCTACAGACTTTCCTCTTACACCTGTCTTGCAGGCGATATTATCGGTGACTACACGTTTGATAATGAAATAAGTGTAGGTGACAGGCTCGTTTTTGAGGATATGGCGATTTACTCAATGGTAAAAAATAATACATTTAACGGTATTCCTTTGCCGTCTATCGCTTTGATGGACGAAAATAAGGATTGCAGGATAGTTAAAGAATTTGGCTATAACGATTTTAAGGGACGGCTTTCTTAATATGAAAATTGACAACTCAACTCCGAAAAAAGACGGATTTTTTATGCCGTCGGAATATTCACCTCACAGCGGTACTGTTATGATCTGGCCTGTAAGACCGGGCAGCTGGCCGTATGGCGGTAAGGCGGGACAGATAGCATTTTGCGAGGTAGCAGACGCTATTGCACAGAGCGAGCCTGTGTTTATGCTGACTTCAAAAGAAAATTCAGAAATAGCAAAGAAGGCACTGTCTGACAAGGTAACAGTGCTTGAGATTGATTCAGACGATGCTTGGGCAAGAGATGTCTGCCCGACCTTTGTAATAAACGGCAAGGGTTATGTGCGTGGCGTTGACTGGGCGTTCAACGCTTGGGGCGGAGAATATGACGGACTATACAAAAGCTGGAGTCTTGATGATCTTGTGGCTTCTAAATTCTGCACCGCTTTGAATTTCGATTATTACGATGCACACCCGTTTGTTCTTGAGGGCGGAGCCATTCACTCTGACGGCGAGGGTACCGTTATGGTAACAGAAGCCTGTCTTTTGAGCAAGGGTAGAAATCCCGACCTGTCAAAGGAGCAGATTGAAGAAAAGCTAAAGGCATATCTTGGTGCAGAAAAGGTTGTGTGGCTGCCCTGCGGAATTTACAATGATGAAACAAACGAGCATATAGACAACATCTGCGCCTTTACAGCACCGGCAACAGTTGTGCTTGCGTGGACAGATGATGAAAATGATCCGCAGTACAATATGAGTAAAAGATGTTTTGAGGCACTTCAAAATCAGACAGACGCCAAAGGCAGACGTTTTGAAATTCATAAGCTCCCTATACCGTCAAAGCCTATCTGCATAACAAAAGAGGATTTAAACGGCTTTATTTTTGAAGAGGGCGAGGACGCAAGAGAAGTCGGTGAACGTCTTGCGGCAAGCTATGTTAATTTCTATATTTCTAACGGCGGAGTTATCGTTCCGCAATTCGGGGACGAAAACGATGCAAAAGCAGTTGAAATTCTGAAAGGGCTTTTCCCCGACAGAACTGTTTATCCGATAAAAGCAAGAGATATCCTTGTCGGCGGAGGAAACATTCACTGTATAACACAGCAAATACCAAAGGGTGATTGAAATTATGAGAATGGTAAAGGTAGCTGCAATTCAAATGAAATGCAGTAGAGATGTATCAGAAAGCATAAAAACAGCAGACAGGCTTGTGCGCTCGGCAGCAGAGAAGGGAGCAAATATTATACTTTTGCCCGAGCTTTTTGAACGTCAATATTTTTGTCAGGAAAGGTGCTACAGCTATTATTCCTTTGCAAAGCCTGTGCTTGAAAATGACGCTGTAAAGCACTTTACCGCTTTATCAAAAGAGCTTAATGTCGTTCTGCCAATCAGCTTTTATGAAAAGGACGGCAACCGTCTATTTAATTCCGTTGCAGTTGCAGACGCAGGAGAAATCCTCGGAATTTACAGAAAAACTCATATCCCCGATGACCATTATTATCAAGAGAAATTTTACTTTATCCCCGGTGACACAGGCTTTAAGGTTTTTGATACTCAATTCGGCAAAATCGGAGTAGGCATATGTTGGGATCAATGGTTCCCCGAAACGGCACGTTGCCTTGCCTTAAACGGTGCGGAGCTTATTTTTTATCCGACTGCAATAGGCAGCGAGCCTATTTTAAATTGCGACAGTATGGAGCATTGGCGTAGATGTATGCAGGGTCATTCAGCGGCAAACGTAACGCCTGTAATTGCCGCCAACCGTATAGGAGAAGAAGCCGTTACACCGAATAAAGAAAACGGCGGTCAAAGCTCTTCGCTCCTTTTTTACGGCTCGTCCTTTATTACGGACAGCACAGGAGAAATAATTGCCTCATCATCAAGAGATACAGAAGATGTGTTAATAGCTGAATTTGACCTTGATTTGTGCGCTGAGGAAAGATTAAACTGGGGAATTTTCCGTGACAGGCGACCACACTGCTATAAAACGATTACCGAAAAATAATTATAAATCTGCATTTTAAACGAAGCCGACAACACAGGCTTCGTTTTTTATTTTTGGTAAAACGAAAAAAATATATTGACAATCATCTATATATTGCGTATAATAACACATAGATGATCATCAATGAAAGAGGTGGTACAGTGGATATCAAAAAAGCGTCAGAATTATTTAAGGCTTTAGGTGACGAAAAC
>CAMFTQ010000005.1 GCA_945988865.1 uncultured Anaeromassilibacillus sp. | reverse complement strand
CAATTATAAACAGGCAAAGCGCCGTTGAGGAGCTTTACAGCAACACAGTTTTACGACTTGAGCTTGCAACCGCCTTGTCAGGAATATTTGACATTGAACGCCTTATTACAAGAATTGTCTACGGCTCTGCAAACGCACGTGAGCTTCGCTCGCTTGCAGGCGCTGTAAAAAATCTTCCACAGATAAAAAGTCTTATTTCAGATTGCAGCAGCAAGCTAATTAAACAGCTTTATTCACAGCTTGACACACTCGAGGATATTTTTACTCTTATAGATGACGCAATAGTCGAAGATCCGCCGTTTTCTGTTCGTGAGGGCGGTATGATTAAAAAGGGCTATAACGAGGAGCTTGACGGCGTATCCTCTGATATGAACAATTCAACCGCCTTGCTTGCACAAATTGAAGCAAAACAAAAAGAAGAAACAGGCATACCAAAGCTAAAGGTAGGCTACAACAGAGTTTTCGGCTATTACATAGAGGTTTCTAACTCCTACAAGAATATGGTACCCGACACGTACATAAGAAAGCAAACACTTGCAAACTGTGAACGTTTTATCACACAGGAGCTAAAGACATTAGAGGGCAGAATTTTAGGTGCAAAGGACAGAGCCGTTGCCTTGGAGTTTGCAATTTTTGATTCTATACGCAAAAAGGTTGCTGAAGGTCTGCAAAGAATACAAAAAACAGCAACAGCAATAGCTACTCTTGACGTGCTGTGTTCGCTTGCAAATGTTGCAGCCGATAACAGATATGTTCGCCCTGACGTCAATATGTCGGGTGTAATAAACATTAAGGACAGCCGTCACCCTGTGGTAGAAGCGTTGCTGTCCGACACGCCGTTTGTGCCGAATGATGTACTGCTTGACAATAACGAAAATCGTGCGGCAATAATCACAGGACCTAATATGGCAGGTAAATCAACATATATGCGACAGACTGCAATAATCGTGCTGATGGCTCAGATTGGCAGCTTTGTTCCTGCGTCCTATGCAGAAATCGGAATTGTTGACAGCATTTTCACAAGAGTGGGTGCGTCAGACGATTTAGCGTCGGGGCAATCTACCTTTATGATAGAGATGAGTGAGGTTGCACAAATCGTAAAAAACGCAACGTCAAAAAGCCTGCTAATATTAGACGAAATCGGCAGAGGAACTTCAACCTTTGACGGTATGAGTATTGCAAGAGCAGTTTTAGAATATGTTTGCGACAAGAAAAAGCTCGGTGCAAAAACGCTTTTTGCTACTCACTACCACGAGCTGACCGTTATGGAACAGCTGCTTGACGGTGTAAAAAACTATAACATAGCAGTAAAAAAACGTGGTGACGACATCACATTTTTACGCAGAATTGTTAAGGGCGGTGCTGATGAAAGCTACGGTATAGAGGTAGCAAAGCTCGCAGGACTTCCCGAATGGATTATAAAACGAGCAAAACAGGTACTAAAAGACCTTGACGATAACAAAACAAAATCATCTGCTCCGGTTAAACCGTCTAAACAAAAAGCTGATAAAGACGATTTGCAAATACCGATTTTATCATCATCGTCAAATGCAGTTACAGAGAAACTAAATTCTATAGATTTAAACACACTTACTCCCATAGAAGCGATGAACGTACTGTTTGAGCTAAAGAAAATGATTTAAACTTTAAAATTTCCAGAAAGGTGGTGGCAGAATGGGCGTAATAAATGTTCTTGATAAGCACACAGCAGACCTTATAGCGGCAGGCGAGGTAGTAGAACGACCGGCGTCTGTAATAAAGGAGCTTGTTGAAAATTCAATAGACGCAGGAGCCACTGCCATTACCGTAGAAATCAAAAACGGTGGTTCAACCTTTATGAGGGTAAACGACAACGGCTGCGGTATAATGCGTGAGGATATCAAAAAGGCTTTTTTGCCACACGCAACAAGCAAGGTTAAAACCGAGGACGATTTAGACTCAATTTGCACCTTGGGCTTTCGAGGAGAAGCACTTTCATCAATTAGCGCCGTTGCAAAGGTTGAGCTTATCACAAAGAATAAAGATGAAGAAATAGGCTCGTACTACATAATTGAGGGCAGTCAGGAGGTGTCACTAAAGGATGCAGGCTGTCCCAACGGCACAACCTTTATCATTCGTGACCTGTTCTACAACATACCGGCACGTATGAAGTTTTTAAAAAAAGATGTTTCAGAGGGCAACGCAGTATCAAACGTGATAGACAAAATTGCTCTTTCGCACCCCGAAATTGCGTTTACTTATATTAAGGACAGTAAGCTCTCCCTTAAAACAACAGGCGACGGCAAGCTCAAATCTGCAATTTATGCAGTTTACGGCAGAGAATTTGCAAACAACCTCATTCCGCTTGACTACACGCTAAACTCAGTTCACGTTTACGGTTATATATCAAAGCCTGTCTTTGCAAGAGCCAACAGAAATATGCAGAATTTTTTTATAAACGGCAGATATGTAAAAAGCACAACAGCGTCTGCAGCACTTGAAAATGCCTGCAAGGGTTCTGTTATGGTGGGCAAATTTCCGTCCTGTGTTATGAATATCGACCTTTCATATGAAGCGGTTGATGTCAACGTGCACCCTGCAAAAATCGAGGTTAGATTTATTAACGAAAGACCGATTTTTGACGCTGTGTACCACGCAGTAAAAACTGCACTTTTAAAGGGCGATGAAAGAAAGCAGGTAGTGCTTAATAATCCGTTTACAGAGCCGAAAAAGCCAAATCCCTTTGAAATGGCACAAAAGGCTTTTGCAGAACGTAAAAAAGAAGAAGTACAAAAAGCACAATCAAAGCCTTTAAATCCCTTTGAAGAGCTTGACAATGTATTTACTAAAAAGAGTACAGAAAAAAACGTATCAGAGGAAAAACACAGCTCTTTTACACACACTTTTACAAGTCAAGAAATTGACGGCTTTTCAATGGCTGACTGTGAAGATCCCCTTAGTATTTATTCAAAGCAAGCCGTAAAAGCTAATGAGAAAAAGCAGGAAATAATTGAAAAAGCTAAACAGATTAAAAGTGAGCATATTATTTCCGATGAATTTTCTGCATCAGAAAATAACGAAGATAAAACTTCTGAAAAGACGATTGAAGCAGAGTGTATTTTAGATTCTTTTGAAGAAAAAACCGAAGAACAAAAGACTACTCCGACAAGCTCGCTCAGGTTTATCGGCGAGGCATTTTCAACATATATCATTGTAGAGAAAAACTCAAAGGAGCTTTTGCTCATCGACAAACACGCAGCGCACGAAAAAATGATTTATGAAAAGCTCAAAAAAGAAAAGGGGACAGGCTTTTCACAGATGCTCCTTGCTCCCGTTACCGTAACGCTTAACAAGATTGACTATAACAACGCAATAGAAAATCTCAATCTCTTTTCAGAGCTTGGTTTTGATGTAGAAAATTTCGGCAACGGTGTTTTGCTTGTCAGATCCGCTCCGCAGTATCTTGAAAACGTTGATATTAGTGAAACGATTGTTGAGATAGCAGGCTACATTTCCGAAAATAAAATTGACATAAACACAGAAAAAATGGACTTTGTTTATCACAATATAGCGTGTCGTGCTGCAATCAAGGCAGGTGCTAAAAGTACACCGCAGGAGCTTATGGTTATCGTAAACAAGCTTGAAAGCGACAACACTCTGCGTTACTGTCCTCACGGCAGACCTGTGTGCATTGTGCTTTCAAAATATGAGATAGAAAAACAATTCGGCAGGGTGTGATGTTTTGACCGTTAATAAAAATAAAATAAAACTTATCACTGTGTTAGGCCCTACAGCATCGGGCAAAACAGCTCTTTCTGTTGAAATAGCAAAGGTATTTAATTGCGAGATAATCTCTGCCGATTCTATGCAGATATATAAGGGAATGAATATAGCAACGGCAAAGCCTACAAAAGACGAAATTCAAAGCATCACTCACCACCTGATAGACATTGTAGAAAGCGACAAAAAATACAGCGTGGCTCAATTTGTAGCTGACGCAAGGAAGGCTATTGATGAAATTTCTGCAAGAGGTAAAACTCCGCTTATTTGCGGTGGAACAGGTCTTTATATCGACAGCCTGTTAAACAATGTTGATTTTTCAACAGAAAATTCAGACGAAAACCTCAGAACAGAGCTTCAGATTACAGCACAGGAAAAGGGTGCGGATTATCTTTTAGAAATGCTCTCTGAATTTGACATAGAAAGTGCAAAAAGGCTTTCCAAAGAAAAAAATGTCAAAAGAATTATAAGAGCAATAGAGGTTTATAAGACAACAGGTATTACCCAGACTGAACAAAACAAAATCGCTCTTAAAAACGAGTCGCCCTATGACAGTGTAAAAATCGGTCTTACCTGTAAGGACAGGCAAAAGCTGTATGACAGAATAAATTTAAGAGTTGACAATATGATAAAAGACGGACTTATTGCTGAATGTGAGCAAGTGATAAGCAAACCGCTTAGCAAAACAGCAGTTATGGCTATCGGCTACAAGGAGCTTATTCCGTATTTCAAGGGTGAGAAAACACTTTCTGAATGTATTGAAAAGCTAAAAACAGAAACCCGCCGTTATGCAAAGCGTCAGCTTACGTGGTTTAGGCGTGACGAAAGCATTAACTGGGTATATACAGATATTTTTAAAAGTACGAACGAAATTTACGAATATGTATTTTCTCTTTTAGAAAAAGAAGGTTTTGTAAAAAATGGATAAATCACTTTTTAAAAAAATAACTATAGGAGTTATTACTTTACTGGCACTCATTTATGTAATCTATCAATTTGCAAATGCTAATATAAGGTCGGTAAAAACAGAATACGCAACCTCCTTTCAGATTTCAGATACACTTAATGTTGACGGTCTTATTTTGCGTGATGAGGAATACGTTGTAAATCCGTCATCGGGTATAGTTGCCTATGAGCTTGACAGCGGTGACAAGGTGTCAAAAAACGGAATAATCGCCAAAATCTATAACAGCGAATCAGACGCAGTAATACAAAAAAAGATCGACAAAATACAAAGCGATATAGAAAAGCTTGAGGAGCTTAACAATGCGTCTTTAACAGTCAAGGCAGGGCTTGACAGCATTGACGAACAGCTCAATTCCCGTCTTGTTTCTTTTTTATACGAATTAAATCAACAAAATTTCGATTCCTTAGACAGTGCATCCGATAACTTTATCTATATGGTAAACGAAAGACAAATCATCACCGAGCAGGTAAGCGATTTTAATGCACGAATAAGCGAATTAAGCGCAGAGAAGCAACAGCTTGAAAGCCGGAGCGGTTCTGCTATAGGTGAGATAATAGCAGAAAAAGCTGGTTATTTTATTTCAGATGTTGACGGATATGAAAATTCCTACAAATATTCTGATATAAAGAAAATTACACTTGATGATTTAACGTCGATTAAGGCAGCCGCCAATGTTCCGTCAAATGCTATCGGCAAAATATCAAAGGGACTTAACTGGTATATAGTCTGTCCCGTTACTGCAAATCAGGCTCTCAATCTTTCACTATGTCCCGAAAATGTAAGTATTGAGCTTCCGTTTGCGTCAACCGGCAAGCTACCGGCTAAAATTGTTGCCATAAATCAACAAACAAAGCAGTCAGACGGCGTTGTCGTTTTTGAATGTAACTTTATGAGCTATGCACTTTCAACTATAAGGCAAGAAAATGTAAATGTAGATATGGGCACATACAGCGGAATTCGCATCAGTAAAAAAGCTATACACGATGATGTTGTAAAATATGAAGAAGAGGACGAAAAAGGAAATAAGGTAGAAAAAGAAAAGAAGGTACAGGGAGTTTACGTGCTTTTCGGAAATCAGATTATATTCAAGCAAATATCTGTTATATATTCCGGCAGTGATTATGTTGTTTGTGACCCTTCTCCTAAGGACGGAATACTTTTGACAGATACCGTAAGGCAATATGATCAGGTAGTAGTGGAAGGAAGTGATTTATATGACGGAAAAATTGTTAAGTGACGTCAGACACAACTTTGAGCTTATTAACGAAAATATAGCAAAGGCAGCCGAGCGTTCAGGAAGAAAAAGAGAGGATATAACATTCTTGGCAGCTACAAAAACGGTAGATGTTTCTGTAATTAACTATGCTATATCCTTAGGACTTGACCATATCGGCGAAAACAAGGTTCAGGAGCTTTTGTCAAAGTACGACAGCTACGACCTTGAAAACTGTTCGCTTCAATTTATCGGGCATTTGCAGACAAACAAGGTAAGACAGCTTGTCGGCAAGGTTGACTTAATTCAGTCTGTCGATTCGTTAAAGCTTGCAAATGAAATTGCAAGGCAATCAACAGCAAGAAACATCACAACAGATATTCTTGTTGAAGTAAACGTTGGTAACGAAGATGCCAAAAGCGGTGTTGCTCCCGAGCAAGTGGAAGAATTATTATTCCAATTATGCAAAATAGAGGGTATTTCTGTAAAAGGACTGATGTCAATACCGCCTATTTGTGAAAATACACAGAAAATTTGCAAATATTTTGATAAAATGCGTAATCTGTTCCTTGACATAAAGAGCAAAAATATAGATAATATATCTATGGATATTCTTTCAATGGGAATGTCGTCTGATTATCAGGAGGCAATTTTACAGGGCGCAACTATGGTGCGCATAGGTTCGCTGCTTTTCGGAGAAAGAATTTATAAGTAAGTAATTTTATATTTATTTGGAGGATTTAATATGGCAAGCTTTGTAGAAAAATTTAAGCGTTATTGGGATGCACCCGACGAAGAAAACGAGTATGATGAGTACGGCTACACAGACGAAGACGAGCAGGATTATGACGAGCCTGTCCAGCAGCCGGTTCAGAGAGAAAGATACGACTCTTCAAGCAGAAACAAAGTTGTAAACATCAGCGCAACTGCTAAGCTTCAGGTTGTACTTTTTAAGCCTGAACGCTTCGGTGAGGAAACAAGAGCTATTGCTGACGAGCTTATGAAAACTCACACAGTTGTCCTTAATCTTGAGGATACTAACCGTGATATGTCAAGACGTATCATTGACTTTTTAAGCGGTGTGGCTTATGCAAACCACGGCAAAATAAAAAAGGTTGCCACAAACACATTTATAATTATTCCTAACAACGTTGATTTAACAGGTGACGATTTACTTGACGAGCTTGAAAACAACGGTGTGTACTTCTAATAATTATCAGTTTTCATATCAGGGTGAATGATTATTGTTAAAGGCGAAAATAACAGATGCGGTTAATTTGTGTCAGCTAAGGCAAAAGCCTTGCTTTGTAGGTTTTTTAACAGAGGAAGAAGTAAGCATCGCTTTGTCTGTTTTAAAAGGTCTTGATTTTGAAAACTATATGCTTTTCGGTGGCTATGAAGGTGCAACACGTCTTTGTCTGGGGACTTTTCCCGACAGTATTGCACCGCATTTCAGTGCGTTTCCTATCAAGGCTATCGAATTTAACTGTAGCTCACAATACAGAGTGCTTACCCACAGAGATTATTTAGGTGCTGTTATGTCTTGCGGAGTAAGCCGTGAAACGATTGGCGATATACTTGTTGAAGAAGGCAGATGCGTTGTCTTTTGCCGTGATACCGTTTATGATTATCTTAGCGAGCAAATTACAAAGGTCGGTAGCGTAGGCGTTACGGTTAATACCGCCGATGTAAATAATTTGCCCGAGGTCAAAGAGCCTTGTCAGATTATTATTACAATATCTTCAATGAGAATAGATGTAATTGTCGCTTCACTTGCAAACCTAAGCCGAGAAAACGCTGCAAAGGCTATAGCGCAGGGGTTAGTATTTTTAAACGGAATACAGGTAACCTCTCATAGTGTTAAGCTTAAAGTCGGCGACAAGGTAGTAATAAGAAAAAAGGGAAAGTATATTATTGACAATATAACAGGCACCACAAAAAAAGGAAAACTCAGAGTTTCTGTAAATCATTTCAGATAAGGAGTGTAAAGTATGCTTACAGTAGATGAAATTAAAAATATCAGCTTTAAAAAGTCTAACCTCAGAGGTTATGCTCACGAAGAGGTTGACGCCTTTATTGATGAGGTAATTGAAACTGTAGAACAGCTGAGAAAAGACAAGGCTGATTTAATCAGAAAAATGGATATCCTTGCTAAAAGAGTTGAGCAATACAGAGCTGACGAGGAAACAGTCAGAAATGCTTTGCTTTCATCACAAAGAGTTGCAGATGCAGCAATAAGAGATGCAAAGGCAAAATCAGAAAAGATTGTTTTTGATGCTAACGAAGAAGCCAACAGCATTATTGAAAGCGCAAATGCAGTAGCAGCTATGCAGAAAGAAAATTACACAGCTCTTCTTGCAGATGCAGTTAAATTAAAAGAAGAGCTTTTGTTTGTTTACAAAAAGCACATTTCTATAATTGAGGAGCTTCCGGGCGAGGCTGACCTTGACGCTAAAAAAGCAGAGGTTGACAAGAAGTACCCGACAATAAAACAAAGCGTTAAAGAGAAAGAAGCAGCTGAAGAAATTTCTTCGGTTTCAGTCAATGCCGAACCGCAGGAAACTGCCCCTACAGATACTATAGTATATGATGTTCCGTCAAGAAAGCTTGAGGACGACGAAAACTTTGATGTTGAGCAAAAGAAACCTGTAAAGAAAAACAGCAAGTTTGATAATCTTAAATTTGGTGCTGATTATAAAATCGACAACGAATAATTATACATAATAATAAGTTATTGGAGAGAAAAAGAGATGTCTCAGGATTACAATGCAACACTTAATCTTCCAAAAACCGACTTTCCTATGCGAGCAGGCTTGCCTAAAAGTGAGCCTAACGTGTTAAAGTTCTGGGAAGAAAATAAAGTATATGACAAGCTGATGGAGAAAAACGAGGGTAAACCATTGTTTATTCTTCACGATGGCCCTCCGTATGCAAACGGCAATATCCACTTAGGCCACGCATTAAATAAGATTTTAAAGGACTTTATTGTCAGACAGAAAAATATGGCAGGATACAAAGCTCCTTTTGTTCCGGGTTGGGATACACACGGCCTGCCGACCGAGCTTAAAGCAAGACAAAAAGCGGGCGTTGGCAGCTCGGCAGATATATCTATTGTTGAGCTTCGTAAAATGTGCGAGGATTTCGTCAACGGGTATATCAACGACCAGCGTGACCAGTTCAAAAGATTAGGTATAATCGGCGAGTGGGATAACCCGTACATTACTTTACAGCACGAATTTGAGGCTGAACAAATCAGAGTTTTTGCTGATATGGCTTCAAAGGGATATATCTACAAGGGTCTGAAGCCTGTTTATTGGTGTCCTGAGTGTAAAACTGCTCTTGCAGAGGCTGAAATCGAATACGCAGAGGATCCCTGCCATTCAATTTATGTAAAGTTCCCTGTAACAGATGATAAGGGCGTATTCTCAGCTATGGGTATTGAGCCTTCAAAGGTTAAGTTTGTTATCTGGACAACAACTACATGGACATTACCTGCCAATGTTGCAATTTGTGTAGGACCGAGATATGAGTATTCTGTCATCAAAACAGGTGACGAATATTTGGTAATGGCAAGCGAGCTTTATAAATCTGCACTTGAGGTTGCAGAAATTACCGACTATGAGGTTGTTGCAACGATAAAAGGAAGTGAGCTTGAGTACATCAAGACGGCTCATCCATTCCTTGACAGAGAATCTCTTGTTATTGTCGGTGACCACGTAACGCTTGAAAGCGGTACAGGCTGTGTTCACACAGCTCCGGGACACGGTGTTGACGACTTTAATGTTTGTCAGAACTATCCCGAAATTCCTACAATTTGTCCTGTTGACTCAAACGGTGTTCTCACCGAAGAAGCAGGTCAGTTTGCAGGACTTACAACCGATGAGGCAAACAAGAAGATTGCCGTATATCTTGATGAAAACGGCTATCTCTTTGCACTTAAAAAGATTGTCCACCAGTATCCGCACTGCTGGAGATGTAAAACACCTATTCTGTTCAGAGCTACAGACCAGTGGTTCTGCTCTGTAGATGATTTCAAAGACGCAGCTGTTGACGCTATCAACACAGTACAGTGGATTCCGGCTTGGGGTAAAGACAGAATTACATCTATGGTTCGTGAAAGAAAGGATTGGTGTATTTCTCGTCAAAGAAAATGGGGTGTACCTATTCCGATTTTCTTCTGTAAAGAATGTGGCGAAGCGCATATTGACAGAGAAGCAATGCTGGCTGTTGCTGATTTATTTGAAAAAGAAGGCTCAAACGCTTGGTATAACTACACAGCCAAAGAGATTTTGCCTGAGGGTACAAAGTGTAAAAAGTGCGGCTGCACAGAGTTTGAAAAAGAAAAGGATATTATGGATGTATGGTTCGACAGCGGTTCGTCCCACGCAGCCGTAATGAAAAAGCGTGACAACCTGACTTCACCTGCCGACCTTTATCTTGAGGGCAACGACCAGTACAGAGGATGGTTCCAGTCATCACTTTTGACATCTGTTGCAACACAGGGAGTAGCACCGTACAAGGCTGTACTCACTCACGGAATGATTCTTGATGAAGAAAAGAGAAAGATGAGTAAATCCCTCGGCAACGGTATCAGTCCTCAGGATGTAATAAATCAGTATGGTGCAGATGTGTTAAGACTTTGGGTAGCGTCAACCGACTACCAGTCAGACGTTCATATTTCTAACGATATTTTAAAGCAGATTTCAGAGTCCTACAGAAAAATCAGAAATACTGCAAGATATATTTTAGGTAACTTAAGCGACTTTAACCCTGATACTGATTGCGTTTCTTTTGACAAGCTTTTACCGATTGATAAGTGGGCGCTTATGAAGCTAAACAGCCTTATCGCAAAGGTTAAAAACGGCTATGATTCATACGAATTTCATCAGGTTTATCACAGCATTCATAATTTCTGTGTTGTTGATATGTCAAACTTCTACCTTGATGTATTAAAGGACAGACTTTACACAGAAAAAGCAGACAGCGAAAAACGTCGTGCAGCACAAACTGCCATTTATATCATACTTGATGCTATGACAAGAATGCTCGCTCCTATCCTTGCATATACATCTGAAGAAATATGGAAATTTATGCCTCACAGCGAAGATTGTGATAAGGAATCCGTTCTCTTTAACGATATGCCTTGCGAGGTTGAGCTTGATGTAAACGATGAATTTATCGCATCTTGGGATAAGATTCACGAGCTGCGTGACGATGTTAAAAAGTCACTCGAGGCTCTTATCAAGGATAAAACAATCCGCAGCTCACTTGAAGCTAAGGTTATATTAATCTGTGGCGGTGAAACCTACGACTTCATCAAATCTGTTGAAAGCGAGCTTGCAACTGCATTTATCGTTTCTCAGGTTGAGGTTCTAAAATCTGAGGACAGC
Organism: uncultured Anaeromassilibacillus sp.; assembly: GCA_945988865.1. Lineage (GTDB taxonomy): Bacteria > Bacillota > Clostridia > Oscillospirales > Acutalibacteraceae > CAMFTQ01. The sequence continues at coordinate 2,663 of CAMFTQ010000005.1, read as the reverse complement.
GAGCTTAATATTTCTGTAGAAAAGGCAGAGGGCGATAAGTGCGAACGTTGCTGGAGCTTCAGTAATTCAGTCGGCGAATGTGAGGAGCATCCCACACTTTGTCACAGATGTGCTGAAATTTTAAAATCTTAATAAATAATATAATCGGTGTGTCTTTTTGATACACCGATTTGTGTATAGAGGTGTTTGTATGGCTTTAATCGCACTGCTTGTCAGCGCATTAGTCGCTGTTATAGATCAGGTAATCAAATATTTTGTAACATCATATTTACCAACCGCAGGAAATATAGAGGTTATCCCTAATTTTCTGTCGCTTACTTATCTTGAAAACAGGGGAGTAGCGTTCGGAATGTTTTCTGATATGCGTTGGTTTTTCATCACTGTTACATCTGCCGTGATTGTGCTGTTAGTTTATATAATTTCTACAAGAAAAATTAACAGCAAGCTGTTTTTGTTCGGTTCAGCGCTTGTTGTAGGCGGTGGAATCGGAAACTTGATAGACAGGGTTTTCTTAGGCTATGTTGTAGATTATTTACAGCTTTCGTTCTTTCCGCCTGTTTGCAATTTTGCCGACTACTGCGTGACGGTCGGCACAGTTATGATTGTAGTATATTTGCTGTTTTTCTCAGATAAATTAAAGGTTACCAAAGCAGAGAATAAAAATAAGGAAATTAAAAATGACTAACATCACCCTTAACGTAACAGAGGAACACAACGGTGTTCGACTTGATAAATTTATTTCAGACAGCTGTCCCGATTTAACAAGAAGCGCTGCCGTTAATCTGATCGAAAAAGGTCTTGTCAAAGCAAATGGAATGACTCAAAGCAAAAAATACAAGCTAAGTGCAGGCGATATTATTTCCTTGGAAATACCCGAGCCTGTAGAGTATGAGGCACAGCCTGAAAACATACCTCTTGATATTGTTTATGAGGACAACGATTTACTTGTGGTAAACAAACCGAAGGGTATGGTAGTACATCCGGCACCGGGCAACTACAGCGGTACGCTTGTAAATGCGCTTTTGTATCATTGTAAAGACAGCCTATCAGGGATTAACGGAGTTTTACGCCCCGGAATAGTACACAGAATAGACAAGGATACAAGCGGTTTGCTTATTGTTGCAAAAAACGATTTTGCACATCAGAGCCTTGCCTTACAAATAAAGGAGCATAGCTTTACACGTGAATACGAGGCTGTAGTTGTCGGCAATATTAGAGAAGAAAACGGCACTGTAAACGCACCTATCGGCAGACACCCAATCGACAGAAAAAAGATGACTGTAACAGAAAAAAATTCACGCAACGCAACTACTCACTACAGCGTTATAAACCGATACAGTGGCTATACCCATATTCGCTGTGTGCTTGAAACAGGCAGAACTCATCAAATAAGAGTGCATATGGCTTACATCGGTCACCCTGTGGCAGGCGATACTGTCTATGGCAGTAAGAAAGGAGATAAACGGTTAAACGGTCAATGTCTTCACGCAAAAAAAATAGGATTTATCCACCCAAGAACAGAAAAGTATCTTGAGTTTGATTCAAATCTTCCCGACTATTTTTGCAATTATCTATCATATATTCAGAATTCATAAATTCTCAAGGTGAATCTCACAGTAAAATTCACCTTGAGAATTTTCATTTCCAAAATATTAAAAATAAATTAAACTGACACAATTTGCTTGACAATTAAGGTGAAAATGTGTAAAATACAGTTAGCAAAGGCTAACTTGCGAATAATGATTTTGGAGGATTATATGAAAACGGTAGACGAGCTTAGAATAGGCGAGCAGGGGACAGTACAGTCAATAGGCTGCAGCGGTGCTTTGAGAAGAAGAATTATAGATATGGGCATAACTCCGGGCGCTGTGATTATAAAAAGAAAAACTGCTCCCTTTGGCGATCCTATAGAAATAAATGTCAGAGGCTACGAGCTTAGCATCAGACGAAACGAAGCAAAGGAAATTATTGTTGACGATATAAAAAAGGCTGAATTTTAAGCAAATAACAGGAGGCGACAGCTGTGCCGACAGCAGTAAAAGAAAATGATACAAGTACCAAAACTATAAAAATTGCTCTTGCCGGTAACCCGAACTGCGGTAAAACAACACTGTTTAATCAGCTCACAGGTAGTAATCAGTACGTAGGCAACTGGCCCGGAGTTACCGTAGAGAAAAAAGAAGGCAAGGTAAAAAACAGTCAGAACAGAGATATTTCTATTATAGATTTACCGGGTATTTATTCGCTTTCTCCTTATACACCGGAGGAAATAGTTACAAGAAACTGCCTTTTACACGATGATCCGAGCGTTATTATAGATATTGTTGACGCAACAAACATTGAGCGTAACCTTTATCTTACAACTCAGATAGCAGAGCTTGGCAGACCTATTGTTATCGCTTTAAATATGATAGATATTTTAGAGAAAAACGGCGATAAAATCGACTGCGAAATACTGTCAAAGGAGCTTTCTATTCCCGTTGTTCCGATTTCTGCAAGCAAAAATATCGGTATAGAAAACCTTGTAGATACAGTAATTGCTCTTGCAGATAAGGGTAAGTACGCAGAGGTTAAGAATATATACTCAAAAAAGGTTGATGCAGTTTTAAGAGATATTGAAGCTGTCTCTTATACACATCTCCGAGCCCACGAGACGCTACGCT
>CAMFTQ010000004.1 GCA_945988865.1 uncultured Anaeromassilibacillus sp. | reverse complement strand
AAAGCAAAGGAATACCGTTACGGCAAAATCAAGATAACGACATATCGCCATAAAGAGGCAGAGAAATAATTTTCGCACAAAAATACAGATTGGATATGAGTGTATGGGCAGAACGGTGATTTGTCCCGGCAGCTTTGATCCGGTTACAAGAGGACATCTTGACATTATCGACAGAGCGACAAAGATGTTTGACCACGTTATTGTGGCGGTGCTTTGTAACCTTTCAAAAAAGCCGACCTTTACAATAGAAGAAAGAATAGATTTTATCACAAGGGCGGTACAGTCGGCAGAGATTAAAAATGTTGAGGTTGTCGGCTTTGAGGGCTTGCTTGCAGATTATGCCAGAGAACGCAACGCAACGGCGCTTGTAAAGGGATTACGTGCCGTTTCTGATTTTGAATACGAGTTTCAGATGGCGCTTACGAATAAAAAGCTTAACCCAGAGCTTGAAACGGTTTTTCTGACAACAAATCAGCAGTATATGTTCTTAAGCTCGAGCATTGTAAAGCAGATAGCCTCATTAGGCGGAGATATCAGCGGTTTTGTGCCGGAGTGTATTCACGATGATATTTGCAAAAGGCTTACAAACAAGTAATTTATTTAGTTTTTTCTTCCGCACATCAGCGGAATTATGATAAGGAGAGGTTTTTTATGAAGATCGAAAACTTAATCGGTGAAATTCAGGACATAATGAACGACGCAAAGGTGCTTCCGCTGACAGGCGGCAAGGCTGTAGTTGAAACAGAGGCTGTTCTTGACAAGCTCGACGAGCTTATGGACGCACTTCCGATGGAAATCCGTCAGGCTAAGAATATCGTAGCCGATCGTTCACAAATTATTTCCGAAGCTAAGAGAGAAGCAGATGACATAATCCACGCTGCTGAGGAACGCAGAAACGCAATGATCAGCAAAAGCGAAATCGTCAGACAGGCAGAGGCGCAGGCTGCGGCTATTATAGCAGACGCAAACAAAAAGTCTGCCGAAATGAGAAAGGCAGCCAACAATTATGTTGACGATATTATCAGAAAGACTGACGAGGCTATTACAGAACAGCTCAACGAGCTAAAGAAAACTCGTCAGGGCATCAGACAGTCGCAGAGAAACGGTAACTGATTTAAATAATTTACGATGTAAAATCAAAGTCGCACCAAAGCAGTTTTGGTGCGGCTTTTTTTATATTCAATGATTGATAAAAATTTAACAATATTAACGATATGATACTTTTTTAAAAATACAGATGTCCAATCGGCAATAAAAGTGGGTAAAATCCCATATTTTTTCGTGCTTGTACGCCATTGTAAAAAATTTTCTGTAATTTTAGTAATTGTTTTGTAATTTTTATCTTGCATTTTTATTCAGTATAGGTTATACTGTTACTACAAGGTGGCGTTTGGTGTCATTTAATAGCATTTAGGTGCAAAACTTTGTATGGAGGTGGCAAAATGTTCTCGGGAATGACCTATAATTCAATAGATTCAAAGGGCAGAATCATTTTGCCTACAAAGCTCCGAGAGGGTTTAGGCGAAAGCTTTATGGTGACAAACGGCTTTCAAGAGAATTTGCAGATTATGTCGCTTGACGAATTTGCCCACCTAAGCGAAAGAATAAAAGAGCTTCCTATGGATAAGGCGATGGCTATGCAGTATATTATCATAGGTCCTGCCGTTGAGGTTTCACCTAATTCTCAGGGCAGAATTCAGATACCGCAAAGCCTGCGTGAAAATGCGTCGCTGTCTAAGGACGCCGTTGTAATCGGTATGGACAAGCGTGTTGAGGTGTGGGATAAAGAAAAGTACGAGAAATTTATTGAACGTCAGAAACGTGAAGTATTTGCAGACGCTGTTAAAATGCTTAAGCTGTAAGGCGGTGACGTAATGAATTTTTCTCATATTTCCGTACTGCTCAATGAGTCTGTTGACGGTCTTGACATAAAGCCTAACGGTATTTATGTTGACGGTACGGCAGGTGGCGGAGGTCATTCTGCCGAAATCCTCAAAAGACTCGAAAACGGCAGGCTTATATCTATTGATCAGGACCCTGACGCAATCGCCGCAGTTACCGAAAGGTTCAGAGGCAACGAAAAATCAATAATAATCAAGGGCAACTTTGCCGATATGAAGGAGCTTCTTGAAAACAGGGGTATAAGAATGGTTGACGGTGTACTGCTTGATATAGGCGTATCGTCACATCAGCTCGACACCGCAGAGCGTGGCTTTTCGTTTCACGAGGACGCACCGCTTGATATGCGAATGAGTCAGCAGGGTATAACGGCGGCAGAGCTTGTAAATACGCTTCCGTTTGAAGAGCTTAGAAGAATAATTTCACAATACGGCGAGGAAAAATACGCTTCCTCAATCTCTTCTGCCATTGTAAGGGCGAGAGAAAACAAGCCGATAAGAACAACTTTGGAGCTTGCACAGATAATTAAGGGAGCCGTTCCGCAGAAGGTAAGACGTGACGGACACCCTGCCAGAAAAACGTTTCAGGCTTTAAGAATTGCCGTAAACGGCGAGCTTGATAAGCTAAGACAGGGTATGGAGCAGGCGTTTGAGCTGCTGTCAAGCGGCGGCAGACTTGCAATAATTACGTTTCATTCCTTAGAGGACAGAATTGTCAAGCAGCAAATGGCGAAGTGGTGTGAGGGTTGTGTATGCCCAAAGGATTTTCCCGTTTGCGTCTGCGGTAACAAGCCTAAGGCAAGGCTTGTAAACAAAAAGCCGATTACGGCAGCTTCAACAGAATTAGACAAAAATCAGCGCAGCAGAAGTGCAAAATTGAGAATTTGCGAAAAATTATAAAAATATTGTTAAAGCTATAGACAATTACGCTTCCTTGTAGTAAAATATAACAGGATTGTAAGAATTGTAACAAATACAACAGCTTGTGGTCATACGCCACACAAAACACTATACATATTATTGTTTTGCAGAATTAACCTGTGTAAAAGCACAGTGTCTATCGGGTGAAATTGTAAAGTGTGTTACACGTTTGTAATATAAAAAATGCCCGTTTTTTCTCGGCTGATTGCATATTTTAAGGTATTTATGGAAGTAATCTCAGAGGTGTAAAAAATGTCATACAATAACAGAAATGCGGCTTACGACCTCAGCTTGTTTGAAAGCACGGCTGTGCCGCTTGAAAAAGAGCCGGAAAAGAAAAAATCAAATAATCAAAAAGCGAAAAACAATGTTGTAAAAATTTCCAACGAACAGATTTACATCATTCGCAAACGCAGACACAATCCGCTCAAGCTTGCTGTCGGCGTTGTTTTCGGAGCAGTCGTTACATTTGTAATCGCTACTATTATACAGGGTCAGGTTCAGCTGACAGAGCTTAGCAAGGAAATCGCAAGTGCGAATAAGGAGCTTAGTATTCAGCAGAGCATATATACAGAAATGCAGATGAAAGCAAACGCAACGCTTTCTCCGTCTGTTATAGATGAATATGCAGTAAACAAGCTGGGTATGACAAAGGCTATAAATTCTCAGAAGGAATTTGTAAATCTTTCCGAGGGTGACAAGGCTGAAATTACTCAGACTCAGAACGATAATATTTTTACAACTATTGCTAATGCGATTGCAGGACTTTGGTCATAACATTCGCAGATGAATAATAAGTATGTAATGTGTTATAAGAGTTGAGATTAAATGTCTTGACTCTTTTTTCACTATAGTATGGGAATGAAAATTTGGAAGAAAATTCGGGAAAAGAGGTATCACAATGGCACAGGGACCTACACAAAGGCTCAGGGTAAGAACCTCCTTATTGCTTGCTTTTATACTCATAATAGGCTTTGGCGCAGTGCTGTGCAGGCTTTCATATCTACAGCTTTTTATGGGTGAGGAGCTTCAGCAGAAGGCTATTGCTCAACAGCTCACAGATACAAAGGTTAACGCAAAAAGAGGTACAATATATGACGCAAACGGCGAGGTTCTGGCTCAGAGTGCGTCGGTGTGGCAGGTGGTAATGGCACCTGTAAACTTTGATAATGACGAAGAGCGTACAATCGTGTCGAAGGGACTGGCAGAAATTCTTGACCTTGACCAGCAGAGTATATTTGAAAAGACAAAGAAAAAAAGCTACTACGTAGTTGTTAAAAGACAGATAGACAGCGAACAGCGTAAAAAGATAATCGAATTTACCGAAAAAATTGATAAAGAAAACGATATAGAGGGCGTTATTTCTCTGCTTGACGATTACAAACGCTTTTATCCTCACAACGAGCTTGCGTCAAATATCTTAGGCTTTACGGGCAGTGACGATCAGGGACTTGCAGGTATTGAGTATCAGTATGACGATTACTTAACAGGCAAGGCGGGCAGAATTGTATCTGCTCAGACGGCAAACGGAACGGATATGCCGTTTCAGTATCAGGACAATATAGATTCACAGGACGGCAACAGCCTGAAGCTGACGATTGACGCAAGGATTCAGGGCATATGCGAAAAGTATATGGCGCAGGGTATCATTGACAATGATGTAAAAAACAAGGGCGTCTGTATAGCTATGAACCCTAAAACAGGCGCAATATATGCTATGGTAACGGCAAACGGCTTTAACCTTAATGAACCGTTCACGCTCCCAAAAGAAAAACAGGCAGAGATTGATAAGCTCCCAAAGGAACAGCAGGATAAAGCCTTTAACGAGGCGGTTTCTGCTATGTGGCGAAACAAGGCAATAAGCGACATTTATTATCCGGGTTCTGTATTTAAAATGGTTACAGCAAGTATGGCGCTTGAGGAGGGAACTAAAAACCTTAACTCAACCTTCTACTGCTCGGGCAGTACAACGGTTTACGGTATTCCTATCAGCTGTCACCAAAGAAGCGGTCACGGGGCAGAAAACTTTAAGCAGGCAATATGGAACTCCTGCAACCCTGCGTTTATTGATATAGGCCAGTCTGTCGGCGCAGAAAAATTCTGGGAATATTATCAGGCGTTTGGCTTCAGCGAAAAAACAGGTATTGACCTCCCCGGCGAGGCAGACGATATGTTCTTTAACGAGGACGGCTCTATGGGACCTGTCGATCTGGCGGTTGCCTCCTTCGGACAGAACTTCGGTATTACCCCTATTCAGATGATTACGGCAATGTGCACCGTTGCAAACGGCGGCAACCTCGTTCAGCCTTATATTGTTCAGCAAATCGTTGACAGTAACGGCAACGTTGTGAAAAACACCGAGCCGAAGATTAAAAGACAGGTTATCTCTGATTGGGTGTCAGAAACAATGTGCGATATCCTTGAGGATAACGCAATATCGGGCTGTGCAAAAAACGGCTACGTTGCAGGCTACCGCATAGCGGGTAAAACAGGTACTACTGAGAAAATCGTTCAGAAAGGCAAATATATAGCTTCGTTCGGTGGCTTTGCGCCTGCCGATGACGCACAGATTGCAATGCTTATCCTCTTCGATACTCCCGAGGGTGACAGCTACTACGGCAGTCAGGTTTCGGCACCTGTATTTGCAAATATTATGTCAGAGGTTTTACCGTACCTTGATATGGAAACACAATATACAGAGGAAGAGCTTGCAAAGATTGATATAACAGCCGATTCGTTCTTCGGTATGACGGCAGAGCAGGCAAAGAGCAAGGCAGAGCAGGCAGGACTTAACGCCGTTATAAAGGGCGACGGCGAAAAGGTAATTGCACAAATTCCGCAGACAGGCTCAAAAATCCCGACAGGCGGTACAATAGTTTTTTATACAGACAGCGAAAGCGAAAGCGATACCGTAGAGGTTCCCGACCTTGTAGGCTATGGTCCTGACGAGGTGAACGAAATTGCCTTGTCCTATGACCTGAATGTCAGTGTTACAGGCTCATTTACGGCAGACGGATGTATATCCGACAGCCAGAGCATAGAGGCAGGCACTGCTGTGAAGCCGGGTACAGTAATAACTGTAAGTTTTATAACTACAGGCACAAATGATTAAGCAGTCGCTTTTGGAGGAATATATGATGAAAGATAATTTGAAGTTCACAGGCAAGTCAAAGCGAAAGAACTTTGTAAAGAGCCTGCTTGAATTTTACGCAGAAAGCAAGGGCATTTCTGCGTTGCCGACTGATACAGTTTTAATGCTTGACGGTCTGTGTGATAATTTGTCGGAGGTAAAAACGGCAGTGTATCCGCTTGAGCTTTTTACACAGGAGCAAAAGCAGCTGTGCGAGAAAAACGGCGTGAAAGCCGTCACATATTCGCTCGGCGATATGTCGGCTGACCTTGTAGCCTTTAACAGGCAGGAGAGAGAGGCAAACATAAGCTACGAGCTTATGGCGCAAAGCAAGCTTGCCAGAATTTTTATCGCAAGGGATAAGGATTATGTGATTGACGATGTGCTTCCGCCGGCAGCCGTGCTTTTTGCATCGGGCGAGGAGCTGACTGACATTGTTTCAACCTTTAATTCTTTGCTTTACTAATCGTCATCGTTTTCGGTGAACAGATAAAAGGAGCATAAAGAGAACACTCTTTTCAGGAAAGGAAAAATTATTATGATGAACGGACTATGGGCATTTGGCGCAGCGGTAATTGCATTTTTTATTTCTGCAATTATCGGAAAAAAACTGATACCGTTTTTGCACAAGCTGAAATACGGACAGACAATACTTGAAATAGGTCCCAGCTGGCACAAAAACAAGCAGGGTATACCGACAATGGGCGGTATAATGTTTATTGTTGCTTTTGTTGTTACGTCTGTAATCGGTGTAACGCTGTATTATATTGTAAACGGAAACGGCGCAGACGCTATAGAGCAGGTCATCAAAGAAAAGGTGCATATTTTTGCAGGAATAATTATGGCGCTGTGCTACGGTATAATCGGCTTTATTGACGACTATATCAAGGTAGTAAAGAAAAGAAATTTAGGTTTGACAGCAATTCAGAAGCTTGTATTGCAGTTTTTGGTTGCCGCAGGCTATCTTGCTGTTATTGCGGCGTTTGGCTTTGGCAGTAATACAATAATTCCTTTTGTAGGTAACATAGATTTAGGATTTTTCTATTACATTATTTCAGCAATTGTTATTGTCGGCATAGTAAACGCCGTAAACCTTACTGACGGTATTGACGGACTTGACGGCTCAGTAACGTTTTTTGCAGCGCTTTTCTTTATGCTTATAGCAAGCGTTATGGGAAGTATCGGTCACACAATCGAGTGCGCCGCCCTTGCAGGAGGCTGTCTTGGGTTTCTTGTGTGGAACTTCCACCCTGCAAAGGTGTTTATGGGCGATACAGGCTCGCTGTTCTTAGGCGGCATAGTCTGCGCTGTTGCATTCGGTCTTAATATGCCTGTTCTTCTTTTGCCTATGGGTATTATCTACCTTTGCGAGATGTTCTCTGTAATGCTGCAGGTTACTTACTTTAAGCTGACTCACGGAAAAAGATTGTTTAAAATGAGCCCTATTCACCATCATTTTGAGCTGTGTGGCTGGAGCGAGCTGAAAATCGTTGCAGTGTTCAGCTGTGTTACTGTGGTGTTCGGCATTATATCACTTCTTTGTGTTATTTTCGGTGTTACCTACAATTACATATTCTGATAAACGGAGGGTAATATGGAAACCGTTAATCCCTTGATATTTAAAGCTGATATAAACAGAATATTTGATGAAAAGGTTGCCATGGCTAATGCTGCTACGGGCAGAAGCCGACCTGTGCAAAAACAGACAGCTAAAACGTCAAGAACACGTCCTGTTAAAAAGAGAAAGCTGTTTTCTAAAGGAATGGGTCTTGACTTAGGCTTCTTGATTTTAGTGCTTGTGCTTTTGACTATCGGAACGGTTATGATGTTCTCGGCAAGCTATCCTGTTGCACTCTATGAAATCGGCGACAGCTACTACTACCTGAAACGACAGATGATATTCATTCTTATCGGTGTGGGAATTATGCTCGGTGTTTCTTACATTGATTATCATAAGCTTCACAAATTTTGCAGTATTATTATGGGCATATCGTACATTTCACTTGTAGTTGTACTGCTTATCCCGAGCAAAACGAACGTTCACCGCTGGATAGGCTTCGGCGATGTGTTCACCATTCAGGCGTCTGAAATTGCAAAATTTGCAGTAATTGTCTTTCTGGCGCATTGGGGCAGTAAGTATTTTAATAAAATGCAGACGTTTAAATACGGCGTTCTGCCGGGATGTATAGTGTTCGGCACTACGGCAATACTTCTGTTTTTAGAGCCTCACTATTCCTGTATTGTAATCGTTGCACTGCTTACAATAGTAATGCTCTATCTTTCGGGAATTAAGCTCAAGTGGCTTGTGGGTGCGTTTATCGCTTTAGCGATTGTCGCTGTTATAGCCGCCTCAACAGGTATGCTTACATATGCTATGTCACGTATGGATGGCTGGGGACAGGCGCTTAGCTATACAGAAGAAAATAAGTGGGATACATATCAGACGAGAAATTCGCTGTATGCCATAGGCTCGGGCGGTTTATGGGGTCTGGGACTTGGGCAGTCAAGACAAAAATATCTGTTTTTGCCCGAACCGCAGAACGACTTTATATTTGCCATTGTCTGCGAGGAATTAGGACTTATCGGCGCAGTAATTATACTGCTGATTTTCGCCTTGCTTGTATGGAGAGGTATCACGCTTTCACTTCGTGCTACAGATACCTTCGGCAAGCTGCTCGGAATGGGACTTACATCTCAAATCGGCTTGCAGGTAATTATGAATATATTTGTTATTACCGACTGGCTGCCTAATACCGGTATCAGCCTGCCGTTTTTCAGCTATGGCGGCAGCTCGCTGATTATGATTTTGGCGCAGATGGGCATTATTCTTTCAATATCACGAACGGCAAACATTGAAAAAGCCTAAAACAAAAATGCGAGGTATGAATTTATGAGAATTTTATTTGCCGGAGGCGGTACGGCAGGTCATATTAACCCTGCCCTTGCTATTGCCGGCTTTATAAGAGATAAAGAGCCTGACGCAGAAATTCTGTTTATAGGCAATAAAGACGGTATGGAGCAACGACTTGTTCCGAGAGAGGGCTTTAAAATTGAGAGCATCACTATAAGCGGATTCAAAAGAAAAATGACTCCTAAAGCGATGCTTGAAAACCTGAAAACGGCTGTCAGAGCCGTAACAGCCTCAAGCGAGGCTAAGAAAATTATAAAAGACTTTAACCCCGATATCTGCGTGGGAACAGGCGGGTACGTTAGCGGCCCTGTTTTAAGAACAGCCGCAAAGCTGGGTATCCCCACAGTTGTTCACGAGCAAAACGCCTATCCGGGAGTTACAAACAAAATGCTTTCAAAAACTGCAAAGGTTGTAATGCTTGCGGTAGAGGACGCTAAAAAGCATTTTGACAGTAATTGTAATTTTGTCACAACAGGCAACCCTGTCAGAAAAGAGATTATCTCTGCCGACAAAATCACATCAAGAAAAGAGCTGAACCTTGACGACCGCCCTGTTGTGCTGTCGTTCGGAGGCAGCTTAGGCGCAAGAAAAATAAACGAAGCAGTGGCATCTCTTATCGCACGAAGCGGTAAGGATAAAAAATATCAGCACATTCACGCATACGGTCAGTACGGCAAGTGGTTCCCCGACCTTGTTAAGGAAAAGGGCGCAGACATAAGCGTTTGCGATAATCTTGACATAAGAGAATATATAAACGATATGCCGAGATGCCTTGCGGCGGCTGACGTGGTGGTGTGCAGAGCCGGCGCTATTACGCTGAGCGAATTACAGGTACAGGGCAAGCCGTCGGTGCTTATTCCGTCACCGAATGTTGCAGAAAATCATCAGTACCATAACGCAATGGCTCTTGTAAACGCAGGCGCAGCCGCTGTTATAGAGGAAAAGGACTTGACAGAGGAAGCACTGACAAAGGCGGTTGACGCACTTTTGGAAAGTCCTCATAAGCTGAAAAGCTATGAAGCTAACGCTAAAAAAATGGCGATTACAGACGCAAACGAAAGAATTTATTCGGTAATCAAAAAAATCCTGCAAAAAGATAAATGCAAAGCCATCAATAAGTAACGCAAGAGATTGTCTTTTCATAAAATATGAAGCGATGATTATTTTGTGAAAGGGTGTTTTCTGTGTCAAAGCTACTTATCGAGGGCAAAAAACAGCTTTATGGTGATGTTTGTGTTCAGGGTGCAAAAAACAGCGCACTGCCAATATTGGCATCATCAATTTTGTGCGGCTCGGAAAGCGTTCTGCATAACTGTCCGAATTTGTCGGATGTAGATACAGCGATAAAAATTCTGCGTTACCTCGGCTGTAAGGCAAAAAGGCAGGACAACGTCCTTACTGTCAATTCTGACGGTATGAGCAGAAGTGATATTCCCGTTTCGATGATGCGAGAAATGCGAAGCTCAATAATTTTTCTCGGAGCAATTCTTGCGAGAACGAAAAGGGCAAGGCTTTCATTTCCGGGTGGCTGTGAAATAGGCCCTCGTCCCATTGATTTGCACCTAAAGGCGCTCAGGCAAATGGGAGCAGAAATCGAGGAGCATCACGGGATTATAGATTGCACAGCACCGTTTGGACTAAATGGAGCAAAAATTGCGCTGTCCTTCCCCAGTGTGGGAGCAACAGAAAACATAATTATTTCGGCTGCAACGGCAAAGGGAACAACCACAATTACAAACGCAGCCAGAGAGCCTGAAATATCTGACCTTGCCGATTACTTAAACTCCTGCGGAGCAAAAATCTACGGCGCAGGAGAGGGTACAATAATTATTGACGGTACAGAAAAGCTTAACGGCTGTCAGCACTTTATTATTCCCGACAGAATTGTGGCGGCTACGCTGATGTCGGCAGCTGCGATAACAGGCTCGCACATAACGCTCAGAAATATAATTGCGTCACACCTTGAAGCCGTGATTCCGTTTTTTGAGGAAGCCGGCTGTGAAATATCGGTTAAAGGCACAGATTTGAGCATTTCTTCACCGCACAGGCTAAAGGCTGTTAAAATGGTAAGAACAATGCCGTACCCCGGCTTTCCCACAGACGCACAGGCTCCTGTTATGGCGATGACCTGTCTGGCAAACGGCACGTCTGTATTTGTTGAAAATATTTTTGAAAGCCGATACAGACACGTTGGAGAGCTTGCAAGGCTTGGCGCTAATATAAAGGTAGAGGGCAAGGTTGCCGTTGTCGAGGGAGTAAAAGCTCTGTCGGGAGCCGCCGTTGAAGCGCTTGATTTAAGAGGGGCGGCTTCGCTTTTAGTTGCTTCGCTTGCCGCAGAGGGTATAACTGAGCTTGACGGAGTAAAGTATTTAGAGCGAGGATATGAAGGCTTTGAAACAGTGCTTAATTCAATAGGCGCAGCCGTTAAAAAGATTTAGAATACATAAAAGGCAAAGGAAATTAAAAGAGAGGGGATGACAAAATGTACGAGGATATTTTTTCGGAAATCGAGCAATCTGAAAAAAGAGAGGTAATAAGGCAGAATGAAAGAAATTCTGCTAATCTGTCATCAAATAATAAGAAAAAAAGTAAAACTACTAAGCCTGACAGCAGAACAAGGCAGACTGCAAGACCTCAGAACAGAAATAATCAGACGCCCCCTCAAAGCAATCAAAAAAACAAAAGACCTGCTCAGCCTGTGAACAGAAGTGATAGCGAGCAGAGCAGGAGAATAAGAGAAGAAAAAGAGAGAATAAAAACAGAAAGAGAAAAAATCAAGAAAACAGCCGACAAAAAAGCTTCTAAACGCACACCGTCACCAAAAAGGAGAAGGGCGGCACGTATTGTTTTTTACGCAGTTATTTTTGCCTTAACGCTTGCTGTGGGTGTTATACTGTCACTTACAGTGCTGTTTAAGTCAGAGCAGATAACTGTTGACGGAAATACAAGGTACTCAACTGAGGATATAGCGCAGACAAGCAAAATTGAGCTTGGCGAAAATATTTTTATGACAGACAAAAATACTCCGTCAAAGCTTATTGTTGACGCTTTCCCTTATGTAGAGAGTGCTGATGTCGGCTTTGTTATACCGAATACTATCTCAATCAATATAAAAGAAGCACAGCCGTCATATGCCGTAAAGTACAATGATGTGTATTATCTTATAAGCACAAAGGGCAGAATACTTGAAAAAACACAGTCACCTCCAAAGAATATCCCACTTTTGTCAGGCTCGGAGCTTAAAAGCACTAAAGAGGGCGAGTACGTTAAGTTTAATGACGCCTTGTCGCTTAGTATTTTGCAGGATATTATGGACTGCATAGAGAAAAACGGCTTTGAAAAGCTAAGCTCTGTTGATGTGACAAACGTGGCAAGGGTAAAAATTGTTTACGATAACAGAATTTTAATTAAAATAGGCGTTCCCGAGGATATTGACTACAAAATCAGAACAGCAATGAAAATCATTGACGAGCATCTCGACCCCGACAAGCAAGGACTTATTCAGGGCGAGCTTGATGTTTCAAGCTGCAACACCGCAAAAAAATCGTATTTTAACGAAAAAGCTATAGAAACATTAGTGCCGACGACAACAGCACCGCCGACTACAGAACCGACTACAGAATCGACTACGGAAGAAGAAACCTCACCTGATGAGGGCTATGAGGATTACACAGATTATCAGGACGAGGAATACACAGACGAGCCCAACGAGGGCGATGAGGACTACACAGATTATCAGGACAACGATGATTATTACAGCGAATAGCAGAGGAGTTTTGGTTGATAATTTAACAATAGACCTGTTGTAATTGCAGAAAATTTATGTCAAAATACAGAAAATCAAAATAAAATGAAAAAATATGTTGATATATGCTTTAAAATATGTTAAATTAGAATGTGTATATAAAGCAAATAAATTGACAGGATGTCGAAAAGATACAAGGAGGAAGTTCTGATGGCTTTTGAATTAGAAAAGGATTTTAATGATTATTTGCCTGTTATCAAGGTTATAGGTGTTGGCGGCGGCGGCGGAAACGCTGTGAACAGAATGGTAAAGACAGATGTTAAAAACGTTGAGTTTATCGCAATCAATACAGATGAACACGTGCTTCAGTACTCTAAGGCTTCACAGAAAATGCAGATCGGCGAAAAGCTGACAAGAGGCAAGGGCGCAGGCTCTATGCCTGAAATCGGCAAAAAGGCAGCAGAGGAAAGCAAAGAGGAAATCGCCGCACTGCTCAAGGATACAGATATGGTCTTTGTTACAGCCGGTATGGGCGGCGGTACAGGCACAGGCGCTGCTCCCGTTGTAGCAAAAATTGCAAAGGATATGGGTATTCTTACAGTTGCTGTTGTTACAAAGCCTTTCGCCTTTGAGGGCAAAAGACGTATGGCACAGGCAGAGCAGGGTATAGCAGAGCTTGCAGCCTGCGTTGACTCGCTCATCTGTGTACCTAACGAAAGACTTAAAAGCCTTTCTGACCAGAGCATCACACTTCAGAATGCGTTTATGGTTGCCGATGATGTTTTAAGACAGGGTGTTCAGAGTATTTCTGACCTTATCCTTGTACCGGGTATGGTAAACCTCGACTTCGCAGACGTTACATCTGTAATGAAGGACGCAGGCTTTGCTCATATGGGTATCGGTAAGGCTACAGGTAAGGATAAGGCAGCAGTAGCTGCTGAAATGGCTATCTCAAGTCCTCTGCTCGAAACAGCAATTGACGGTGCGCAGGGTGTACTTATCAACATCACAGGCTCACCGAACGTAACTCTTGAGGATATTGATATTGCTTCAACAATGATTTCCAACAAGGCAGACGAGAATGCAAACATCATCTGGGGTTCTGTTATTGATGAAAATATGGATGACGAAATCAGCGTTACAGTTATTGCTACAGGCTTTAACTCTGACAAGAAATCTGCTAAAAACGAAGAAAAAAAGGCTGATAAGTCACAAAAGAGAACAGACACAGCAGACGATGACGATACATTCTATGACATTATGTCAATCTTTAACAAATAAAATTGTTTTTTGAACATTTCAAATTTTCAGCGCTCCGAAATTCCGGAGCGTTGCTTTTTGATTACAGATAATTGAAAGGAAGATAATAATGAGTAAAAACCCTGTTGTAACTATCGAAATGGAAAACAAAGCTATAATTAAAGCAGAGCTTTATCCCGAAATTGCCCCGAACACCGTAAACAACTTCATAAGCCTTGTGAAAAAAGGCTTTTATGACGGACTTACATTTCACCGTGTAATTTACGGCTTTATGATTCAGGGCGGTTGTCCTGACGGCACAGGCTGTGGAAATCCCGGCTATTCGATTAAGGGCGAGTTTATGCAGAACGGCTTTGTCAACGAGCTAAAGCACACAGAGGGCGTTCTTTCAATGGCTCGCTCAATGATGCCCGACTCGGCAGGCTCGCAGTTCTTTATTATGCACAAGCCGGCACCGCACCTTGACGGCTCTTATGCAGCGTTCGGCAAGGTTATCGAGGGTATGGACGCAGTTGACGAAATCGCACAGTGCGACACAGACTATTCTGACAAGCCGCTTGATGAGCAGGTTATGAAAAAGGTAACGGTAGAAACCTTCGGCAAGGATTACCCCGAGCCTGAGAAGCTTTTAAGGTGATTTTTTCTATATAATAACAGGAAAAAACTCACATATGAATAAACTGTTACAGAGTATTGTAATATTCAACAAAATAAGCAATCGGCTTTTGTATAATATGGATATCAGCCCAAAAAAATTCAAAATATTGATAATAAATATATAGATTTTGGTATTGATTTTTCTAAAAATATGTTATATAAT
>CAMFTQ010000003.1 GCA_945988865.1 uncultured Anaeromassilibacillus sp. | reverse complement strand
CGACAGAGCCTGTCGAGGAAACAACTACAAACACAGACCCGATTGACCCTGTCGAGGAAACAACTACAAACACAGACCCGATTGACCCTGTCGAAGAAACAACTACAAGCACAGACCCGACAGAGCCTGTCGAGGAAACAACTACAAACACAGACCCGATTGACCCTGTCGAGGAAACAACTACAAACACAGACCCGATTGACCCTGTCGAAGAAACAACTACAAACACCGACCCGACAGAGCCTATCGAAGAAACAACTACAAACACCGACCCGACAGAGCCTGTCGAGGATACAACTACAAGCACAGACCCGACAGAGCCTATCGAGGAAACAACTTCAACAACCGAACCTCCTACCGAAGAAACAATAGATTTACCACCGAAATCGCCTAATCAAAATGGCGAATGGGGAACAGCAGTAAAAAACTGATAAAAAACAAACAAGCGACAGCAAGAAGTGTTGTCGCTTGTTTTGCATTTTGTCGCCAATACAGCGTTATATTTTCGCTTTAAAATCTACGCTCTAAAACAATTTACCTGTCTGCTTTTATCACATAACCGATAATAACGAGCATAAATATGAACAGGGATTTAAAATAATAACCATATAACAGACATTTGTTTACAAACGGCTGATATATGTAAAAAAACAAGCCCTAAAATCGTAAGGGATTTTTAAACTCGTTCACATTTTGTTAATGCAATTAATAAAGTCTTAAAGCAAATGGTGATTTTAAAAATAAGTTTTATTTATTATTACCAATACAGCACAACTGCGTTTGACATAAATAACAAAAATTAAAAATTTGAATATAAACTATTGTATAGAGTTTTTTGCAGTGGTATAATATAGGTGATTTAGGGCAAGAGCAACGGCTGTGTCAAATCAGCTGGCATTGCCGTTGTTATCCCGGTTTAGGATCAATTTAGAAATATTTTAAGAGAGGTAATTTGAAATGAACAAAATTCAGACAGTTAAGACAGAATTAACAAAGTCAAGAAAGAGCAAAAAAGGCTTTACACTCGTTGAGCTTGTTGTAGTTATCGCAATTCTTGCAATCCTTGCAGCTATTGCTATTCCGATTGTTTCCAACACAATCGACTCTTCAACAAAGAGTGCTGCAGCTACAGACGCACAGACAGTAGAGCTTGCTCTTAAAGAGGCACACGCTCAGATTATTGCAGGCGATAAATCAGTTTATACAGCCGGTACTAACACATCAGTAGCAGACGTATATACTAAGAAGGCTCTTAAGAACATTGAAAATACAAGAACTATCGGCGGCACAACATACACTCTTAAGTGGAGCAAGACTGATTCACAGTGCAAATATGTAGATACTGCAAACAACAAGGACATCTCCGGTAATACAATCGTAGGATCAAACTTCTCAACTGCACTCACATCAAGCAGCACAGATAAAGTTACAACCCTTTTCTAATTATTGTACTTAATAATTTCGGTTTGCTGATACCCGAAATTAAAACCAAAAGGCTCGCCTCGGGCGAGCCTTTTAGGGGTTTATTCGATTTATTTTTGAGTAAATATTGAATTTTGTTGATTTAAAAACGTTTACCTAAATTTCAGAAATTTTGCCGTTGTGGCTGACATAAACAAAAACAAACAATTATTTTCAGGTGGTGTAAATAAATTATGAAGAATGTATTAGTTCAGGTTGCGCAGAAATACCTGTGCATTACAGCCTGCGAAAGACTTCAGAATCAGGTTGATAAGGATAAAAAAGGCGTTGCTGATGAAAAATCGTCTTTTTCGTTTTCATCTCCGCTTATTATTCCTATTGATAAGGAGCTGTTAAAAAATAAAAGCTCTATATGGGAGGACCCGAAGCTCCTTGCAAATCTTGTAAAGGACGGCTTGGGCAAGCTTTCTCACAACGAGGTTACAGACGTAATTATGATGGTAGAAAGCTACGACCTCACCTTTCAGGAGTATCAGCATAAAAAGGGCGCAAAAAAGGTTCTCGACAATTTAGCTGTTGATAAAATCAGAGAATTTGTCGGTGATGATGTAGAAAGCTACGCAATACTTTCAAAGGATTACGAAACTATCAAGAGCAAGGACCCCGACAGCAAGGAGGTAACGGCAAAGGTTTTTGCGATGCCGAAATCGCTTATCGAGGATTTATCACAGGCATTCGGCGAAAGACAATTAAACCTTATCAAGGTTGTACCGACAGAGTCGGCGATGCTCTACTGCGCACAGAACACAATCTACAGCTACGACAGAACAGTTGCCCTTATCAGTATGGACTTTACCTCTGTCAGAGTAATGATTGCCAAAAACGGTATTCCGCTTTACTGCCACGACTTTAACACTCCTGTTGATGAAATTCTTGACGTTATAAAAGAGGACAGAAGCATCAATCTAAACGCCGCTGTTGAGTACCTCAGAATGACAGGCTACGGCTTATGTGACGACTGTATTAACCCTACGTCAACCAGAAAGCTCGAAGAAATTACGGCTACTCTTATTGATGATATTGTTCGTGATATTCGTCTTGTTGCTATGTCGTTAAACGTTCAGATCGACCAGCTTTACATAAGTGACTTTATTGCATATATGCCACATATGACAAGCTATTTTGTAGGTCTTAATCTCTCTAAAGAGGTTATACTTATTTCCGAAACATTCCGTCCGGGCAACCCTGCTCCCGAGCCGTCACTTCAGGCAAGAGATGATTTCTACAAATCAGGCGCATTCTTCTTTATGAATGAGCTTATGAACAGCGGTAACGTTTTTGAGGATAACTTCCTCTACAGCATAAAGCCGACAGGTGCAAAAAATACAGATTTAATCAAAAAGCTCGGCAACATAGGCTGTGCCGTAATGGCAGGCTTGATTCTGATAGGCGGCGGTATTTACGGCTTTCTTGAGGGCAGGCAGGCTATTGACAATTCAAACGTAAACAAGCCTGAATATGATTTTGCAAAATCTCTTATTCAGAAGGAGGACGACATCAACAAGGCTATCAGCGACCAGACCGTTGACGCAGCGCTGCTTCCGAGAACAAAGCTCTACAGTGAGGACGTTATAAACGAGATTAACAGACAGGTAGTGCAGAAGGTAGCCGAGTTTGACTATTATTCGCTTTCTCACAAAACAGATACAGGCGTAGAAACATATGAGATACCGATAAGCGGAAAAACTAAGGATTTCAAAACGTTTATTGACCTTCAGAACAATATAAAGGCTGACGGCTTCTTTGAGATGAGCCCGTCCTTTACAATTAACGAAAATGCCGAAACGGCAGGCTATTCGTTCTCAACAAATCTGACTGTAACAGAAAAGCCGGCAGCCGAAGAAAATTCGGTTGAAGATAACGCAGACAGCACAAATTAAGGAGGAAACCAAAAATGAAAAAGCAAAATATACCGAATTCTGTTTTGATATGTGTAGTACTGCTTGTCCTGTTTGTTGTTCTGACAAACGTTTTGTTTATTCCTGCCTTGTCAAGAATTGACCAGTACAACGCAAACCACGATGCGGCAGTTGCAGAGGTTTCAAAGTACGAGGACACACTTACAAATCAGGCAAAAATAGACGAAAAAATCAAAAAGCTGACAGAAAAATATAACGAGGAGCAGTCTTTGCTCTATGTTGACTCAAAATCATCTATCGAGGATTTACAGAGAATTTTCAATCAGCTCAAAATTACTATGACGAGCCTGAGCCGTGGCGACGGTGTTCAGGACCCACAGGGCAGAACATCAACAACAGGTATTCCGCTTTACACTACATCGCTTGAATTTTCTTTCAGAGAGTCTTTAGAAAAAACACAGAGCCTCATTCACTATCTTGAGCAGGAATCAAAGGGCTGTTATTTTATTAACAACATCAGTATGTCGCCTATTGAAAAAACAGCAAACTATGACACAAGATTAAGCGTAACGCTTTATTACTTTGACGCTACAAAGATGTCGTCATCAGCAGTACCTGAAGTACCTGTGGAATGATAAAATTCTCGGTTAGGACAGTTAATAGATGATTACTTATCTTTCCCCTGATTTTTCAGTAATTACAGCATATATTCTGTCGGCAGTTATAGCGGCTGTATCAGTAGTCGCAGTCTTTTTTGCATACCGCCTGCTAAATGCAATACCTGCAAGGTGGCTGTGTGATTTTGACGAAGAGCCGACAGAAGAAATGCTTGGCAAAAGGTACGAGTTTCGGCTTAGCGGAATTTTTGTTTCTGCTTTGCTTGTTTTCGTAACGCTTTTATGCTTTTTTGCATTTGGCTATACAATTTATACGCTGTTTTCGCTTTTTATCTGCTATGCTATGCTTCTGATAATTATGTCAGACGCAAAGTATTCGATTATTCCCGACCAGTTTACAGCAGTGCTTGCAATTATCTGCGTTGCCTTTTCACTTTATGATTTATTTTTGGGCGAAAAGCTGATGATAAAAAGCTTTTGGGATATATTGCTCGGCGCTGTGTGCGGTTCGGGTACACTGCTTGTTATAAACATTTTATCTATACTTATCTTTAAAAAGGAAGGTATGGGCTTTGGCGATGTAAAGCTGATGGTGCCAATCGGTGCTATGCTTGGCTTTCCTATGGTTTTTGCTTCGTTTTTTATCGCAGTTATGACAGCGGGTGTATATATTGTATTTCTGCTTTTTAAAAAGCTGTTTTCAAAATCAGAGGTATCTGCCTATTTTCCGTTTGGGCCGTTTCTTTGCATTGGCGCAATAAGCGTACTTTTATTTCAAAATCAGATTGAGTATGCCGTACAATGGTACGTTGATATGCTTATTCTTTAGATTTAAACAGCATTCAGAATAACATCGAAGAGGGATCCTTTTATGAAGCCGTCAATATTTAATCTTACAAATGACCTTGTAAAAAATGAAATAGTACGTCTAAAGACTATCAAGCGTGTTCAGATGCAGTATTTAGACGATAATACAAAAACTATCGAAGAAGCACTTGTAACAGAGGGTGTTGTTACAGAGGAACAGATCTACAAGATTCTTGCTGACAAAATGCACCTTCCGCTAATTGATTTAAGTACATACATTATAAGCGACGGACTTATAGAGCTTCTTCCCGAAACAATGGTTAAGGAATATAAGGCTATGCCGATTGAGCTAAACGGAAACTTCCTTACCGTTGCGATGACAAATCCGCTTGACTACAAAGCGGTGTACGCTATAAACAACTACACAAAAAAGAAAGTAAGAACTGCTGTCTGCACTCCTACACAGCTCGAAGAAAAGATAAGAGAGCTGTACGAGGCAAACGACCAGTCGTCCGTTTATGACGAGGCGCAGGAGTTTGTTCAGAGCCAAATGGCAAAAACAGAGGATACTCTGTCCACCGAGGATCAGGAGGACGTTGACAACCAGCCGATTATCAAATTTGTAAACAATATGATTGCCGACGCTGTAAATCAACGTGCGTCCGATATTCACATTGAACCTCAGGAAACAAAAATGATTATCCGCTTCCGTATAGACGGTAAGCTTGTAAAATATATGGAAACCGGCAAGGAGCTTGCACCCTCTGTAACGAGCCGTATTAAATTTATCAGCGGTATGAATATTGCAGAAAAGCGTATTCCTCAGGACGGCCGTCTGCACTATACCGTGCAGAATCAGAAGATTGATATGCGTGTGTCCTCGTTGCCGAGCGTTTACGGTGAAAAAATCGTAATCAGAATTACAACTGCTATCGGACTAAAGCTTGACAAGGCAAGCATCGGCTTTTTGCCCGAAAACCTCGAAAAATTCGACCAGCTTCTCACATCAAACAGAGGTATTATTCTGCTTTCGGGTGCTACAGGTAGCGGTAAGTCAACTACACTGTACGCAGCGCTTCAGGGTCTTAACAACGAATCGGTAAACATTGTTACCGTTGAAAACCCTGTAGAAATGGTAATCCCCGGCATCACACAGGTTGACATCAACGACAAGGCAGGCTTGACCTTTGCAAGCGTTCTTCGTTCAATTCTCCGTCAGGACCCCGACGTTATTATGATCGGTGAAATCCGTGACCAGGAAACAGCCGACATCGCCGCACGTGCCGCTATCACAGGCCACCTGGTATTGTCAACAATCCATACCTACAATGCGGCAAGCTCCGTTGTTCGTCTTATTGATATGGGCGTTGAGCCGTATATGGTTTCGTCCTCAATGCTCGGCGTTATTGCACAGAAGCTTGTCAGAAGACTTTGCCCCGACTGCAAAATTCCATACACAGCGTCAGAGGATGAGCTTAGAGTAATCGGACTTCCGCTGACAGAAAAGGTTACACTTTACAAGCCGGGTACTTGCCAGAACTGCAACAACTTAGGCTACAAGGGACGTATTGCCGTTCACGAGGTTATGCCTGTTACAAGCGCAATCAAAAATGCAATTCACGCAGGCAAGACAACAGATGAAATAGACACTATCGCAAGAGGCGAGGGAATGCTCTCGTTGAGAGATAACCTGAAAAAACTGCTTCTTGACGGAATTATATCCTTTGAAACATACGTAGATACTGTTTCAGAGGTTTATCAAGAGGATGGAGAGTGATAATATGAATTTTAAAGAAATGGTACAATTTGCAATAAGCAAAAATGCGTCGGATATTCACCTTGCAAGTAATAATAAGCCTTCCTACAGAGTAGACGGTGCAATCTGCAACTTTCAGGGAACAGGTGTGCTTGATGAGGAAACTGTCCTCGGCTACATAAAAGAGGTGTTAGAGCCGGGACATTATGAAACCTTCTGCAAAACAGGCGACATTGACGCTTCATACCAATTTGAAAATTCAGCACGTTTCCGTGTAAACGCATTCAGACAGCGTTTCGGCGTTACGCTTGTAATGCGTATTATTAAGCTCAAGCCGCCAAGACTTGAGGACTTAAATCTTCCGTCTGCCATAGCAAAAATCCTGAACCTGAAAGAGGGACTTGTGCTTGTTACAGGTCCTACCGGCAGCGGTAAATCGACAACGCTTGCAGCACTTATAAATGAAATTAACCATAAAGAAAATCTGCATATTATCACGATTGAGGACCCTGTAGAGTATGTGCATACGCCCGACAAATGTATCATCAACCAAAGAGAGGTCGGCGAGGACAGCGTGGACTACAATACAGCACTCAGGTCGGCGCTTCGTGAGGACCCCGATGTTATCCTGATGGGCGAAATCCGTGACCTTGAGTCTATGACGATTGCTCTGAGAGCCGCCGAAACAGGACACCTTGTGCTTTCTACACTTCATACCGAAAGCGCTTCAAAGACAATAGACCGTCTGATTGATATGTTCCCGACAGAGCGACACAAGCAAGCGTTAAGCCAGCTTTCAACAACGCTCAAGGCTGTAGTATCGCAAAGACTTCTGCCCAAGGCAGACAACACAGGCAGAATAGGCGCATTCGAGATTATGTTTGTAAATTCGGCTATAGCTAACCTTATTCGTGAGGATAAAATCCCGCAGATTGATCAGATGATAACTCTTAACCAGTCGCTCGGTATGATTACAAGAAAGATGAGCATTGAAAATCTGTATAATAAAAGACTTATCACCAAAGAAACGGCAGAAAAGTACAGCTATGATGTTGGCGAGGATTTTGATGTTCAGGCAAAGCAGACATACACAGGTGCGCTTAACAACAGTACGGCTGCTTATATCAACAGAAACAGGAGGTGATGCGCCGTGAAGTACAGTTATGTAGCAGTAAACGATAAAAACAGAAAATATAAATCAGAAATGGTTGCCAATTCAAAGGAAGAGGTAAGAAAAAACCTTGAAGCCAGAGGCTTAAAGCCTATCTCCGTTACCGAAGCAAAAAAGGATCCGCAAGAGGATATTCCGATTTGGCAAAGAGAAATCGGCGGCACAAAGGACGTGCACGATTTAAAAATCACAAAAAAGCGTCTGCTTGCATTTATGCATCAGATGGCGATGATGATTCGTTCCGGCGTTTCGCTTTCAATAGCTATGGCTGTTTTGTGCGATACCGAAAAGGACAAGAAAATGCTCAGAATTTTGCAGGAAATATCTACAAACCTGTATAACGGTATCACGCTTTCACAGTCAATCGGCTCGTTTAAGACCTTTCCTAAGGTTTATGTAAACATCATTCAGACAGGTGAGGCAAACGGACGTCTTGACGATGCATTTGATAAATGCGTAAATCTGCTGAAAAAAGAAATCACCTTAAAGGGCAAGCTCAAAAGCGCAATGATTTACCCTTGCTTTTTGCTTGTACTTGTAATTGCGCTTATAGTTGTAATGAGCGTAGTTGTACTGCCGTCATTTAAGGATTTGTTTGCAAGCTTCGGCGCAGATTTGCCTGTTATGACGCAGATGACAATGGGTATGTCTGACATTATTATGAACTACGGCTTGTATATTCTTTTGGGAATAGTTGTGCTTGTAGTCGGCATAAGACTTTTATATCAGAAAAACTACAAGTTCTGTATGTGGTGGTCAACATATCAGCTTAAAATCCCGATTATCGGTGAGGTTTTAAGACTTAACCAGCTTACACGCTTTGCCAATATGATGGCTTCGCTTACAGACTCCGGTGTAAATATTTTAACCTCCTTAGAGCTTTCAAGAGATGTAGTAGGCAACAAATATGTATCCGACTGCTTAAATCAGGTAATTGAGGACGTAAGAATAGGTACTCCTATCAACGTATCACTCGGCAGACACTCAAAGGTGTTTGATTCATTGTTTGTTTCTATGGTAAGAGTAGGTGAAGAGAGCGGTATGCTCGGCGACTCACTCAAAAAGATGGCAGATATGTATGAGGAACAGGCAAACGACGCAACACAGCGTATGACAGACGCTATGACTCCTGCGATGACAATAGTAATTGCCGGTGTTGTAGGCTTTGTAGTAATATCTATCGTTCAGGCTATGTTTGGTATGTACGATGTTATCATTTAACAGAAAAGAGGGATGTAAATGCAAAAGCACAGAATAAGGTACAAAAGCAAAAAGGGCGTTTCAATGGTGCTTGCTATTGCGCTTGTTTTAGTTTTGTTTTTGACAACAGGATCTTTTTTGTCGATTGCTATGCTCCAGCAAAGAGAAACAGGCTCACAGCTAAATACAAGACAGGCTTACGTTTCTGCAAAGAGCGCCCTTGACCTTGCACAGGAGCTTGTAGTTTCTGACAAGCTTGATGTACCAAGCATTGACGGCAAATCGCTCTATTATGTTTTGTATTACGATGCAAGCGGAAATGTTGCGGTAAGCGGACCGTTTAATACAGCGCAGGAAGCGCTTGATGAAATAAACCGCTTAAAGGGCTTAGGCTTTACTATAGTAGGTGATTCATATATCAAGGTTACAAAAAAGCCTGACGGTACTGTAGATATGTCTGCCTTCAGCACAGAGGGCAAATATACGTCTGACAGTGACGACAAGCGTGACGGCGATTTGTCTATCAATTTTGATGTTATCAAAAAGCCTATAACAGAAGAAAGAACAGAAACGCTGAAAATTAACGTAAACGATATCGTAAGGCCGACGACAGTTGTAAAGGGCTCTCTCAGCGATTTCCTTATGGTAGGCGCTCAGACAAACTATTCAATGAGAATGTCAGAGGGCAATTATGCCGGCTGGCAGCAGCAATTACTTAAGCAGACTGATAATGAGGGCGATGGTCTGATATTCCAGATGAACAACAACGCTACCGAAAACATAATCAAATCAAGATTTCCGATTGTTTTTACAGAGGTAGTTAAAAACGATACTAACGACCACCGAAGCATATATAACGCATATAATCAGGGCGTTTACTTTTTAGGTAATTACACCGGAGTGCGTGTCAGCTCCTCCAACGGATACAAAGACGGTGCAAATCACAACGCAAGCTACTTTACAAACGATAACGCTTACGGTCTTGAGCTTGAGTGTGAATTCTTAACTATTGCGCACAATATGCTCTCTCGTACACAGGAGGGACACAAGTCTTTTGCTGTAAGATGCTCAAGCACAGACAGAAACAGATATGGCGTTGTAGTCCGCTTTTTAAATGATGTTGACCTTGACTGCTACAACACTGACGGTTACAGAATACCCGAGAGAAGTCAGCATTACGAAAAAGGCTACTACTGGGTTGTTAACGGCGAGGATTTATTCGACCCTGTTTTTGTGAAGAAGCTCGATAAGATGAACGAGCCCGGCACAGGGGACTACGAAAAATATCAGATGGTCAAGGATCTTGACGTATATGATGAGGCAATCGCAGGCAGAGATGTTCACAGTGCCTTTGAAGGCAGATCAAATAAAACGCCGGTACAAATTCTTGATGTAAACAGCTCGTTCCAAAAAAACAACAACTCTTACAGTAAAGTTGAAAGATCTGAAGCTCCTACAAATGACTGGAAAGATTACTCGATATACTGTGCGCCGAACAAGATGCCGTCTGCAACCGGCTATTACGATATGTATAGCAAAGAGTTCAGCTTTTTGTGGTACAACGTAAATCAGATGGTTGTAAAAAACAATGTTAAAATGTCAATCAGAAGCGACAGCGCAACTCTGATGATAAGCCCAAAAACAGATGAGGAAAAATCGGGTGCTCAGACCACAATTAAAAACGAGGGCACAGGAGAGTTCTGGATTCGTCCCTACTGGGGCAAAAGCGCCTGCTCCTTACAGGTTGAAAACACCTTTTATGTTCAATACTCCGGTGGCACATATCCCGTTAGAGAGGGTATGTATTCAATTAAAAATGCAAACGGCATCAACCTCTTCTCGGACGAGGGCAAGAAGTTCTTTGAAGATAACGACGGAACAGTCGCAAGTGGCGGTATAGACTCAAGTGAGGCGGATATCGGCTGGGTTAACAGCAGCGGCGTAATCAATTCGAGTGTTACAACACAAAATCAGACAGGAAAATACATCGACTTTATTGCTAAGTCGGGACAGCTTGCTAACGTTCAGTATGAGGCAAGCACAATCGACTGTGATTTTTCGGTAGCGTCATCAATTTCAACAGGTAATTCAACAGCATTCAGGGCAGAAAACATTATAATTAAAGCAAATGAATTAAAGGGTGATTACCTGAGAATAGACACATCAATGAACACCACAACCTGCGAATATACAGACTACAACGGAGTAAAGACCACAAAAACAGGTCAAATTATTCTTATAAGAAGTAAGCTTACTCTACGTAATTCGGCAGGCGATCTGCTCAAGGTGCTTGAGCCGGGTTATTACTTCTTTAATACCACGGCTCCTGTCAATCTGATGGATGTTGCCAGTTGGGAAAGCAATTATCATTATATTACAGAGGCTCAAAAGAATACTGAGGTTTCAACAACAAAAACTGTCACAGTCGGTTATAAGGATGAAATTAAAATCGAAGAAGGCAGGTACTACTGATGAGCATAAATTCAGCTTACTTTAAAAGCAAAAAAGGTATGTCCCTGCTGGAGCTTCTGTGTGCAGTTCTGATTATGGCTATAGCGGTATCGTGTACTGCGTCGGCTCTTGCAATAAGCCACACATCAATTATGAAGGGCAGCTCTCAGGATAAGGCGTCTGCAAAGGCACAGGAGTATTGCGATATTATAATGGCATATGTTGAAAATACCCCGTCAAACGAGCCTGAAGTAATCGGTGCTGACGCTTCTAAAAATAAGCTTTTTGCAAGCAGTGCAACAACCTCCGATTACAGGCTTGATGACGCTGTTATAAACAATCTAAGGCTTGACATTCCCGATATTACACAGTGCAATACAAAAGCAGACGCTACGAGCAAAACAGGCGTTTCGGGAAAACCGTTTTTTACTGTTGAAAAATCAGGCGAATATACCGCAAACGGCAAAAAATTTATTTCCTACAACGTAACTGCATATGTTTACTACGGTGACAAGGGCGAACATTCCTATTGTGAGGGTGTTATTTCAAAGCCTGCGCTTGCAGCATAAGGGGGAACGTTGATGAATAAAATAATTAAAAAAATACGCAAACGCTCCCGCTGTGCAAGGTCAAAAAAGGGTGCAACTCTTGTTGAGCTTGTAGCCGTTATTGCAATACTTGCCATCATTTCGTCAAGCTGTCTGAGCGGTATGTTTGCTATGACAAAGGTTGCCGCCCACGGCAATATGGTGTCACAATCACAGCGCACCTGTGCTGTGCTTAATCAGCAGCTTTCTGTTTATGCAAACACAGCCACAGAGCTTGAGGTGTATTCCTCTCAGCCGACCTTCACAAAGTATGATTCCTCTACCAATCCTGACGGCTTTATGAATGCACAGTCAGGCTGCGGAAATAAGGTCGATATGTTTGTTTATGCCGATTCGTCACGTGACAACACTATCGTTTTTGCATCCTTTGATCCGACAAGTACAGGCGTAGGCGGCTACAACGTAAAGAAAATAACAACTATTGAGAACGTTAAGCAGGTTGATTTTAAACTCAAGAGGCTAAATATTGCACCGGGAATTGATAAGTATCTGCTTGAATTTACCATAACAACGATTTACGGCACACAGTTAAAGCCGTATAATTATCAGATAGACAGCGGTGTAGTATTAAACAACTTTACAAGCGCTTCGACCTTTGACGGATTGTCGCTTAATAACGTGTTTTCTATTACAACAAAGAACGCCACTACAGCGGCTTCTACAAACCACCTGCGTATCCGAACAACAAACAGAGATAACGTAGACAGAGGGTAATTATCATCACAGGTAAGCACAACGCTTGCCTGTGATTTTTGTTTAAATAAAACTGCGGTTTATTGAATCACAGCTTTTTATATGATATAATTGCAAAAAAGAGGTGGTAATTTTATGAAAGTATTAGTATTAAACGGCAGTCCAAAGGCTAAAAGCGACACCATGCATATGACAAACGCATTTATTAAGGGTATTAAAGAAACAGGCGAGCATCAGATAGAAATTATCAATGTAATCGAAAAGGAAATAAAGCCCTGCACAGGCTGTTTTGCCTGCTGGAAAATGCAAAACGGAAAATGCGTTCAGAATGATTTTCAGAATGAAATTTTATCAAAAATCATTGAGTCTGACGCTGTAATCTGGAGCTTTCCGCTTTATTGCTACGGTATGCCGTCACACCTAAAGGCGGTTGTTGACAGGACTATTCCGCTTGCAAAAATGAATATGAAGGAAGAAAACGGTGTTGTAAGGCACGAAACGCTAATTGACTTTACAGAAAAGCATTATGTAGTGCTGTGCGGCTGCGGATTTCCTGATTGGAACGGCAACTTTGACGCTTTGAGAATACAGTGCGCAAATATGTTCCCGATAAATCTGACTACAGTCTGCGTACCCGAAACGCCTATGCTAAGTGTACCCGAGGCGCAGCCGCTGACAAATCCGCTGATTGAAAAATTTGTAAACGCAGGCAAGGAGTTTGCAGAAAAGCTCACACTGTCAGATGAAACAATAGCGTCACTTGAAGTGCCGATGCTTCCGAATGAAGTGTATATTCAAATTGTAAATCAGAATGCAGGACAGTAAAAATACGTAAAATATCTTAACCTGTTGAAAAACTGTTTTTGATGTGCTATAATTGCCTTAAAAACGTATAAATCAATAATTTTATACTAATACACAACACCGCCTAACAGGCGGCAGAAAGGCGGAAATATTATGAACAGTGAAAAAATTACAAAAGGTATAAATGCCGCCCCACAGCGTACATTACTTCACGCTCTGGGACTGACAGACGAAGAAATCGGCAAGCCGCTTATCGGTATTGTAAGCTCACAGAATGACATCGTACCCGGTCATATGAACATCGACAAGGTTGTTCAGGCTGTAAAGCTCGGCGTTGCACAAGCAGGCGGTGTGCCAATCGTATTCCCTGCAATCGCAGTATGCGACGGTATCGCTATGGGACACGAGGGTATGAAGTACTCGCTCGTTACACGTGAGCTTGTAGCAGACTCAACAGAGGCTATGACAAAGGCTCACGCATTTGACGGTCTTGTAATGGTTCCAAACTGTGACAAGAACGTTCCCGGTATGCTTATGGCAGCCGCAAGACTTAATATCCCCGCAATTTTCGTAAGTGGCGGTCCTATGCTTGCAGGAACGGTTGACGGCAAAAAAATCAGCTACTCAACAGTTTCAGAGGCGGTTTCACGCTACAAGGTAGGCGAAATTGACGAGGAAAAGCTCTCTGAATATGAAAACAAGGCTTGCCCGACCTGTGGCTCCTGCTCAGGTATGTTTACAGCAAACAGTATGAACTGTCTGACAGAGGTTTTAGGTATGGGACTTCGTGGCAACGGAACAATCCCGGCCGTTTACTCACAGCGTTTACTGCTTGCAAAACACGCAGGTATGCAGATTATGGAGCTTGTTAAAAACAATATCCGCCCACGTGATATTATGACTGAAAAGGCTTTTGAAAATGCTCTCACAGTTGATATGGCTCTTGGCTGCAGTACAAACAGTATGCTCCATCTGCCGGCTATCGCTCACGAGTGCGGTATTGATCTGCACCTTGATATTGCAAATGAGATTTCTGCAAAAACTCCTAACCTCTGCCATTTAGCACCGGCTGGCGACCACTTTATTGAACAGCTCAACGAGGCAGGCGGTGTTTACGCAGTTATGCACGAGCTTTCAAAGCTGTCGCTTATCAATACAGATATACTTACCTGCACAGGCAAGACTGTAGGCGAGAACATAGAGGGTTGTGAAATCAAGGATACTGAAATTATCAGAACTGTTGAAAATCCGTACAGCAAAACAGGCGGTATTGCAGTGCTTAAGGGTAACCTTGCTCCTGACGGCTGTGTTGTTAAGAGAAGCGCAGTTGCTCCCGAAATGATGTGCCACAAGGGTAAGGCACGTGTGTTTGACTGTGAGGAGGACGCACTCAACGCAATTTATGACGGCAAAATCAACGCAGGTGAGGTTGTAGTTATCCGTTACGAAGGACCAAAGGGCGGCCCCGGTATGAGAGAAATGCTCAATCCTACATCTGCAATTATGGGTAGTGGACTTGGCAGCAGTGTAGCTCTTATCACTGACGGACGTTTTTCGGGCGCTACAAGAGGTGCGGCAATCGGTCACGTTTCACCTGAGGCTGCAGTAGGCGGAAATATTGCTCTTATCGAAGAGGGCGATATGATTGAAATTGACATCAACGCAAACACAATCAATATACTTGTATCTGACGAAGTATTAGCAGAAAGAAGAGCTATGTGGAAGCCACGTCAGCCACGCATCACAACAGGCTACCTTGCACGTTATGCAAAGCTTGTTACATCAGGCTCAACAGGCGCAGTGCTTGAATAATCAATTTGTGCAAACATTACAAATCGCTGGTTAAATTGCACAAATATCAAAAGTCATTTTTGTAACATAAATGCTTTTGCTTTAAAACAATATACATTTTGCACAACTCGCTCCTTGATTTATTGGTCAAGGGGCGAATTTTTTTGGGACAAATTTATCCCTATTGTCTTTTTTATACAAATGTGATATAATTATCAAGTGATTACTAAGGTAATTGTAAATATTGCCCTGTATTTTGATGAATTTTATACTATTTTCTCGTAACAGGGCGAAAAGGAGTTTTTTGCATTGAAACAGTATGACGCTAAAAAAATTATAAATATTGCCGTTGCAGGTCACAGTGGCAGCGGTAAAACATCTGTAGCAGAATCTATGCTCTATCTTGCCGGCGCATCTGACAGATTAGGTAAAATTTCAGACGGTAACACTGTTCTTGACTATGATTCTGAGGAAATTAAGAGAAAAGCCTCTGTTCTGTCGGCAGTAGCTCCGCTTGAATGGAAAAATACAAAAATCAACCTTATCGACACCCCAGGACTTTTTGACTTTGAGGGTGGTCTGTATGAGGGTATCCGTGCGGCAGACACAGCCTTGATTGTAGTATCAGGCAAGGACGGTGTAAACGTCG
>CAMFTQ010000002.1 GCA_945988865.1 uncultured Anaeromassilibacillus sp. | reverse complement strand
CCGCTTGCGAGCCGCTTTTAAAGCTGCTCAAGTCAGCTATGGCAAATGCTGAGAATAATCACGATATGGATGTATCAAGACTTTACGTTGCAGCTTGCAGCGTAAGCCAGGGCCCAACCCTTAAACGTATTCGTCCAAGAGATCATGGCAGGGCATTCAGAATTAACAAGAAGACATCCCACATTACTCTTGTGCTAAAGGAAAAAGAATAACGAGAAGGAGGTAAGTTTATGGGCCAGAAAGTTAATCCACACGGTCTTCGTGTAGGTGTTATTAAAGATTGGGATTCACGCTGGTATGCAAACAAGAAGGACTTCGGTACAGCTCTTGTTGAGGACTATAACCTCCGCAAGATCTTAAAGAAGCAGCTTTACGCAGCAGGCGTTCCTAAGATCGAAATTGAACGTGACGGTAAGAGAGTAAGAATTCACATTCACTGCGCTAAACCCGGTATGGTTATCGGTAAGGGCGGTGCCGAGATTGAAAAGCTCAGACTTCAGTGTGAGAAAATCCTCGGCAAACCTGTTGCTGTCAACATTGTAGAGGTTAAGTCACCTGACCTTAACGCTCAGTTAGTAGCAGAGAGCATTGCTCAGCAGCTCGAAAAGAGAATTTCTTTCCGTCGTGCTATGAAGCAGGCTATCGGCAGAGCTATGAAGTTCGGCGCTAAGGGTATCAAAACTCAGTGCTCAGGACGTTTGGGCGGTGCTGAAATCGCTCGTGCAGAGCAGTATCACGAGGGTACAATTCCTCTTCAGACATTACGTGCAGACATTGACTACGGTTTTGCTGAGGCTAACACAACCTACGGTAAAATCGGTGTTAAGGTATGGTTATACAAGGGCGAGGTATTAAACGACGCTAAGAAGCCTCGCAAAGAAAAGGAAGGAGGCAGAAAATAATGCTGTTACCAAAGCGTGTTAAGTACCGCAGAGTACACAGAGGTCGTATGACTGGTAAGGCATATCGTGGTAACAAGGTTACTTACGGTGATTTCGGCCTTCAGGCTTTAGAGCCAAGCTGGATTACATCTAACCAGATCGAAGCAGCCCGTATCGCTATGACACGTTACTGCAAGAGATTCGGTAAGGTATGGATCAAAATTTTCCCTGACAAGCCTGTTACAGAGAAGCCGGCTGAAACTCGAATGGGTTCAGGTAAAGGTTCTCCTGAATATTGGGTAGCTGTAGTAAAGCCGGGCAGAGTTATGTTTGAGCTTGGCGGCGTTGATGAGGCTACTGCAAGAGAGGCTATGCGTCTTGCTGCAATGAAACTGCCTGTAAAGTGCAAGTTTGTTAAGAAAGAAGAAACGGAGGGTGAGCAATAATGACAGCTAAAGAGTTAAGAGAATTATCAGTAAGCGAGCTTGAGTTAAAGCTCAAGGAGCTTAAGGAAGAGCTTTTCAACCTTCGTTTTCAGTTAGCTATCAATCAGCTGGAAAACCCAACACGCATCAGTGCCGTTAAGAAGGACATCGCAAGAGTATCTACTGTACTTCGTCAGAACGAGCTACAGAGCGCTGAGGCATAAGGGAGGAGGACGCAACGTGAGCGAAAGAAATATGAGAAAAACTGCTGTCGGCAGAGTAGTAAGCGACAAGATGGACAAAACAATCGTTGTTGCTATCGAAGACAGCGTAAAGCACAAGCTTTATAATAAGGTTGTAAAACGCACAGTTCGTCTTAAGGCGCATGATGAAAACAACGAGTGCGGCATCGGCGATCGTGTAAAGGTTATGGAGACTCGTCCTCTCTCTAAGGATAAGAGATGGAGACTCGTCGAGATTATAGAGAAAGCTAAATAATTCCGTTATTGTGGCTTTGAGAAAAGGAGGAACACACTGTGATACAGCAGCAAACTTACCTCAAGGTTGCCGACAACACCGGCGCTAAGGAACTTATGTGCATTCGTGTTCTCGGCGGTACCAGAAGAAGGTATGCCAACATCGGCGACGTAGTAGTTGCTTCGGTTAAAAAAGCAGCACCCGGCGGCGTTGTTAAAAAAGGCGATGTAGTTAAAGCAGTTATCGTACGTTCTGCTAAGGGCGTACGCAGAGAAGACGGCACTTATATCCGTTTTGATGAAAACGCAGCCGTTATTATTAAAGAAGATAAAAACCCAAAGGGCACACGTATCTTTGGACCGGTAGCAAGAGAGCTTAGAGATAAGGATTATCTCAAGATTTTATCACTTGCTCCGGAAGTACTTTAATGGAGGTGTCAGCAGATGAATAACAAGGTTCATGTAAAAACAGGTGACACCGTTGTAGTATTAAGCGGTAAGGATAAGGGCAAAAAAGGCACAGTTTTGGCCGTAAGCCCTAAAGAAGGCAAGGTTATTGTAGAAAAGGTAAATATGGTATCTAAGCACGTTAAGCCCAGAAGAATGGGCGAGCAGGGCGGCATCATCAAGGCTGAGGGCGCTATGTATGCTTGCAAGGTACAGGTTGTTTGCCCACGCTGCAAGAAGCCTACAAGAATTGGACACAAGATTTACGAGGACGGCACAAAGGGCCGTGTTTGTAAAAAATGTGGCGAATCACTTTAAGGAGGATTAAGAAATGGCTAGACTTAAGGAATTTTATGCCAAAGAAGTTGCACCGGCTCTTATGAAAAAATTCTCTTACAAGAGTGTTATGCAAATTCCAAAGCTTGATAAAATTGTTATTAACGTAGGCGCAGGCGAGGCTAAGGATAACTCAAAGGTTATCGACGCTATCTGCACCGACTTAGCAAAGATTACAGGTCAGAAGCCCCTTGTTTGTAAGGCAAGAAAATCAGTTGCTAACTTTAAGCTTCGTGAGGGTATGGCTATCGGCGCTAAGGTTACTTTAAGAGGCGAGAGAATGTACGAGTTCTTAGACAGACTCTTCAACGTTGCTCTCCCACGTGTAAGAGACTTCAGAGGAATCAACGCTAACTCTTTTGACGGCAGAGGCAACTACAATATGGGTCTTAAAGAGCAGCTCATCTTCCCTGAAATCGAATACGATAAGATCGACAAGGTTCGTGGTATGGACATTTGCTTCGTTACCACAGCTACTACAGACGAGGAAGCTCGTGAGCTTTTAACTCTCATGGGCGCACCATTTGCAAAGTAAGGAGGGATTGTTGTGGCTAAAACTGCTATGAAAGTTAAGCAGCAAAGAAAACAGAAGTTCTCTACAAGAGAATACACAAGATGCAATATCTGCGGTAGACCACACGCCTACCTTCGTAAGTTCGGTATTTGCCGTATTTGCTTCCGTGAGCTTGCCTACAAGGGCGAGATTCCGGGTGTAAAGAAAGCAAGCTGGTAAGCAAAGGAGGTAAATGGTATGCAGATTACTGATACAGTTGCAGATTTGCTTACAAGAATTCGTAACGCAAATTCAGCAAAGCACGACACAGTTGAAATTCCTGCGTCAAATCTGAAAAAGTCAATTTGTCAGATTCTTCTTGACGAGGGTTATATTAAGAGCTTCACAGTAATTGACGACGGCAAGCAGGGCGTTATTAAGGTTGTTCTTAAGTACGGCGAGGGCAAAACTCCTGTTATTACAGGACTCAGAAGAGTTTCAAAGCCCGGCCTGCGTATTTACAGCAATGTTGAGGATATGCCAAAGGTAATGAAGGGTCTCGGCGTTGCAATTATCTCTACATCTAAGGGCGTTATGACAGACCGTCAGGCTCGTAAAGAAAATGTAGGCGGCGAAGTTCTGGCATTCATTTGGTAACAGGAGGTGCGAAAATGTCTCGAATTGGAAGAAAACCTATAAATATTCCCGCCGGAGTAGAAGTAAAATTTGAAAACGGCGTTTTATCTGCAAAGGGACCTAAGGGTACTCTTACACAGACAGTTCACCCGAATATGATCGTTGAGATCGAGGGTAACGTTATCGAGGTTAAAAGACCCGATGATGACAAGCTCAACCGTTCACTTCACGGCCTTACAAGAACATTGATCGCAAATATGATGGTTGGTGTTACAGAGGGTTACAAGAAGGAATTAGAGGTAAACGGTGTTGGTTACCGTGTTCAGAAGCAGGGTAAGCAGCTTGTTATGAACCTTGGCTATTCACATCAGGTAATTATGGAGGATACCGAGGACATTACAATCGAGGTTCCGAACCCGAACAAAATCATTATCCATGGCGCTGATAAGCAAAAGGTTGGTCAGTTTGCTGCCAAGGTAAGAGAAAAACGTCCGCCGGAGCCATATAAGGGCAAGGGTATTAAGTACGTTGACGAAGTAATCCGCCGCAAGGAAGGCAAGGCCGGTAAGGGTAAATAATAAGGAGTGAATGATAAATGGTACAGAGACCTGACAGAAAAAAGGCTCGCATTAAACGCCACGTTAGACTTCGTGGTAAAATCAGCGGTACACCAGCGTGTCCTCGTTTATGCGTTTTCCGCTCCACAAAAAACATTTACGCTCAGATTATTGATGACGTAAACGGTGTTACACTTGCTCAGGCATCAAGCCTTGACAAGAGCATTGAGTGCAACGGCGGTAACAAAGAGGCAGCAAGAGCTGTAGGCAAGCTTGTAGCAGAGCGTGCTAAAGAGAAGAACATCACCGATGTTGTATTTGACAGAGGTGGCAATATTTATCACGGCCGTGTTCAGGAATTGGCCGAAGGCGCCCGTGAGGGCGGCCTCAATTTCTAAGGAAGGGGAGGAAATACTTTGGCTATTATTGACGCATCCACAATGGATTTAAAAGAAAGAGTAGTTGCTATTAACCGTGTATCAAAGACAGTTAAGGGCGGTCGTATCTTTAAGTTTGCAGCACTTGTTGTTGTAGGCGACGGTAACGGCACAGTAGGCTTTGGTATCGGCAAGGCAGGCGAAGTTCCTGACGCTATCCGTAAGGGTATCGAGGACGCTAAGAAGAACCTTATGAAGGTTTCTTTAAGAGGTACAACAATTCCTCACGAGATTATCGGTGAGTTCGGCGCAGGCAGAGTTTTGATGAAGCCGGCTGCTCCCGGTACCGGTGTTATCGCAGGCGGTCCTGTTCGTGCAGTTGTTGAGGCTGTAGGCATCAAGGACATCAGAACAAAGGCTCTTCGTTCAAACAATCCCTGCAACGTTGTACGTGCTACTCTTCAGGGACTTGCAGCTCTTCGCACAGCAGAAGAGGTTGCTGCTATCCGTGGCAAATCTGTAAAGGAAATTTTATAATAAAGGGAGGTTGCCATAATGACAATTAAGTTAGTTAAAAGCCTTATCGGCTCTAAAAAAGATCAGATTGCAACCGCCCACGCTTTAGGTCTTAGGAAAATCGGCGACGTTACAGTTCAGCCTGACAATCCTCAGACAAAGGGCAAGGTAGCAAAGATAATCCACCTCATTGAGGTTAGTGAAGCGTAAACAGGAGGTGCGAAAAATGAAGTTACACGAACTTTCACCGGTTGAAGGCTCAAAGAAAAGCCCGAAGAGAATCGGCAGAGGTCACGGCTCAGGCTGGGGCAAGACAGCAGGTAAGGGTCACAAGGGTCAGAAGGTTAGATCCGGTAAGGGTATGCGAGTAGGCTTTGAAGGCGGTCAGATGCCTCTGCAAAGACGTATCCCCAAAAGAGGCTTCAACAACATTTTTGCAAAGGAAATCGTTGCAATTAATGTAGGTACACTTAATAGATTTGAAAACGGTGCTGTGGTTGACGCTAAGGCACTTGTAGAAGCAGGAATTGTTAAAAATTCTTTTGACGGTATTAAGGTGCTGGGCAACGGCAAATTAGAAAAGAAATTAACAGTTAAGGTTTCTGCTTATTCTGAGTCTGCAAAAGCTAAGATCGAGGCTGCAGGCGGAAAAGCAGAGGTGGTATAATTGTTTAGAACAATCAGAGATGCTTGGAATATTCCGGATCTGAGAAAAAAACTTTTATTCACACTGCTTATCATCATAGTTTTCAGAATTGGTTCAGTTATTCCTGTTCCGTTCCTTGATATGGCGGCTTTAAACGACCTTATGACAAGAAACGGCGTTGAGTCAGGTAACTCAATTCTTGCTTATCTTAACACATTATCAGGCGGTGCGTTTTCTAACGCAACACTTTTTGCAATGGGCGTTACTCCCTACATCAACAGCTCCATTATTATGCAGCTTCTGACAGTTGCCATTCCTCCGCTTGAGAGAATGGCTAAGGAGGGCGAATCAGGCAGAAAGAAAATCGCCACAATCACCCGTTATGTAACGGTAGGTTTAGGTCTTATTCAGGGCTTTGCTTACTTCTGGTACCTCAAGGGTTCAGGCGTTACAACTTTTAAGACTGGCTTTGACGCAGTATTTGCTGCAATCGTAATTATCCTTACATTCACAGCCGGTACAGCTCTTATGATGTGGATGGGTGAGCAGATTAACCAGTATGGTATCGGTAACGGTATTTCAATTCTGCTTTTCGCAGGTATCGTTGCTCGTATGCCTTGGACAATCAACGTTTTAGGTCAGTACTGGAACCTTGCTGTTCAGAACAGCTCTGTAAACGGCAGCTTCTTTGTTACTGTTCCTCTTTGGGTTATTATCTTCCTCGGTATTGTATGGGTTATCACATTTATGCAGGACTCAGAAAGAAAAATCCCGATTCAATACGCAAAGCGTGTTGTTGGCAGAAAGATGTACGGCGGTCAGTCAAGCCACTTACCAATTAAGGTAGCATTAGGCGGCGTACTTCCGATCATCTTCGCAAGCTCTATTTTATCAATTCCAAGTACAATCAACCTCTTCTGGACACCGGCTGCCGGTTCATTTATGGACGGCTTCTTCAAGGCATTCAGATCAGACGGATGGCTTTACGCTGTATTGTACTTCGTTCTTATCATAATGTTCGCATACTTCTACACAACAATTCAGTATAACCCTGTTGAGATGGCTAACAACCTCAAGCAGAACAACGGTACAATCCCCGGTATCCGTCCGGGCGCACCGACAACTGAATTTATCAAGAAGATTTTGTCAAGAATTACCTTAATAGGCGCTATGTTCTTAGCACTCATCGCTTTGTTCCCGATTGTCTACGGCGATGTTACAGGACTTACAAGTCTGCAGATGGGCGGTACTTCCGTAATCATCCTTGTAGGTGTTGCTCTTGAGACATCAAAGCAGATGGAGTCACAGATGATGATGCGCCACTACAAGGGCTTCCTTGACTAAGCTTTAGGAGAACAGATTTATGAACATTATTATGTTAGGCGCTCCCGGCGCAGGTAAAGGCACACAAGCCGCTGTGCTGTGCGAGAAGTTAAACATTCCCACTATTTCTACTGGAAATATCATCAGAGAAGCGTTGAAAAACGGCACTGAGATGGGACAAAAGGCTAAGTCCTATATGGACGAGGGCAAGCTTGTTCCCGACGAGGTTGTAATCGGCATCGTAAAGGAAAGACTTGCGCAGGACGACTGCCAGAACGGTTTTATCCTTGACGGTTTCCCAAGAACAATTCCTCAGGCCGAGGCTCTGGACGCTATGGGTGTTGTTATCGACAAGGTAATCAACCTTGAGGTTGAAGAAGAATTGATAATCAACAGAATGTCCGGACGCCGTGTCTGTGAAAAGTGTGGCAGACCTTACCATATCGAAACCTTGAAGCCAAGGGTAGAGGGTATCTGCGACGACTGTCAGGGCGCCCTTGTTCAACGCAAGGATGACCATATTGATACAGTAAAGGCTCGTCTTGAGGTTTATCACAAGGAAACAGAGCCGCTGAAGGATTACTACGCAGCCCAAGGCAAGCTTACAGAGGTTGTCGGTCAGAATGATGTAAAAGCAACAACTGACCGCATTATGAAGGCTTTAGAGGCGTAAGCGTATGATAGTACTCAAAACGGCACGTGAGCTTCAGATAATGAAGGAAGCGTGTAGAATTTCCGCAAATGCGCTGAAAATTGCGGGAGAAGCAGTACAACCGGGAGTATCTACTCTTGAAATAGATACAATAGTCCGTAAATATATCGAGAAACAGGGAGCTGCTCCCTCGTTTCTCGGGTACGGCGGTTTCCCGAACAGCGCTTGTATTTCGGTTAATAATGTGGTTATCCATGGCATACCGAGTAAAAAACAGATTTTAAAAGAGGGCGACATAGTAAGCATTGATGTCGGTGCTTTTTACGAAGGCTTTCACGGCGACAACGCCTACACCTTCGCTTGCGGCAGTATAAGCCGAGAGGCACAGCAGCTTCTTGACGCAACAAAAGAAAGTCTGTATGAGGGAATTAAGCAGGCAATAGCCGGCAATCGCATAGGCGATATAGGCAGTGCCGTGCAGAGGTATGTCGAAGAGCGCAGTTACTCGGTGGTACGAGATTTTGTCGGCCATGGAGTAGGTGCGAAGCTGCATGAAGAACCAAGCGTACCAAATTTCGGTACACCGGGCAGAGGTCCCAGACTAATCCCCGGAATGACAATAGCCATTGAACCGATGATAAATCAGGGTAAGCATTATGTCAGGGTGCTTGATGACGAATGGACAACTGTAACGGTTGACGGCAGTTTATCGGCGCACTTTGAGCATACGGTTGCAATTACACCTGACGGTCCGAAAATTTTGACCGTTGCAGACTGAGAGGTCTTACAATGGATATAAAAATCGGAACTGTAGCAAGGGCAAAGGCAGGACGTGACAAGGGCGGATACTTTATTGTAACCGACATAAAAGAAGGCTTTGCTTTTATCTGCAACGGAAAAAGCCGACCGCTTGACCGACAGAAAAAGAAAAAGCTCATTCACCTTGAGCCGACAGCCACAATTATCACGGAGCAATTAAACACTGACCGACAGGTCAGGAGAATTCTGAGAGAATTTACAGAAAAATAATTTCAGCAGAGAGGTTATAATATGTCAAAACAAGATGTTATCGAAACAGAGGGTACAGTAACAGAAGCGTTGCCCAACGCTCAGTTTATGGTTGAACTTCAGAACGGCCACCAGATTCTGGCTGTAATTTCAGGCAAATTAAGAATGAACTACATTCGTATTTTGCCGGGCGATAAGGTTACGGTGGAGCTTTCTCCATATGACCTGACAAGAGGAAGAATTACTTGGAGAAGCAAGTAATATAAATAGATTTAACTAAAAGAAAGGAATGATTACTCAATGAAAGTCAGACCTTCAGTAAAGAAAATTTGCGAAAAGTGCAAGGTTATCAAGAGAAAAGGCAAAGTAATGGTAATCTGCGAAAACCCAAAGCACAAACAGCGCCAGGGTTGATTTTGTAAAAACAATATTTTTAATTTTAAATGGAGGTGCACTAAATGGCTCGTATAGCAGGTGTTGACTTACCGAGAGATAAAAGAATTGAAATCGGTTTAACATATATCTACGGCATCGGCCGCAAAACTGCAAACGACATTATTGCTGCAACAGGCATTAACCCGGATACTCGTGTCAGAGATCTGACAGAGGATGACGTTTCAAAGCTCAGAGAATATATCGATCACAACTGTCGTGTAGAAGGTGACCTTCGCCGTGACATTGCTTTTGATATTAAAAGACTTATCGAAATTGGCTGCTATCGTGGTGTTCGTCACAGAAAGAGCTTACCTGTAAGAGGTCAGCGCTCAAAGACAAACGCTCGTACCCGCAAGGGCCCACGCAAGACAATGGCTAACAAGAAAAAGTAAGGAGGGTAAAGCAAATGGCAGCACCAAAGGCTGGTAAAAAAACTACAGTGCGCCGTCGCCGTGAACGCAAGAACATTGAAAAAGGCGCAGCACACATTCAGTCAACATTTAACAATACTATTGTTACTATTTCAGATACTCAGGGTAACGCAATTTCATGGGCAAGCGCAGGCGAGTTAGGATTCAGAGGTTCTAAGAAATCTACTCCGTTTGCCGCTCAGTCAGCAGCAGAAACAGCTGCAAAGGTTGCTATGGAGCATGGTATGAAAACTGTTGAGGTTTACGTTAAGGGACCGGGACAGGGACGTGAGGCTGCAATCCGTGCATTACAGTCAGCAGGTCTTGAAGTATCTATGATTAAAGACGTTACTCCAATTCCTCACAACGGATGCCGTCCTCCAAAGAGAAGACGTGTATAGTTAATTTTTCAGGAGGTGTTTAGTATATGGCAAGATATACAGGAGCTGTATGCAGACAGTGCCGCAGAGAGGGCAAAAAGCTTTTCTTAAAGGGTGAGCGCTGCTACACAGACAAATGTGCGGTTACTCGCAGATCTTACGCACCGGGTCAGCATGGTCAGGGACGTAAGAAAAGTTCAGAATACGGTCTTCAGCTTCGTGCTAAGCAGATGACTAAGCGTTATTACGGCGTACTCGAAAGCCAGTTCAGACATTACTATGACTTGGCTGAAAAGAAAGAGGGCAAGACAGGTGAAGCTTTGCTTGCTATCTTAGAGAGCCGTCTTGACAACGT
Organism: uncultured Anaeromassilibacillus sp.; assembly: GCA_945988865.1. Classification (GTDB taxonomy): domain Bacteria; phylum Bacillota; class Clostridia; order Oscillospirales; family Acutalibacteraceae; genus CAMFTQ01. The sequence continues at coordinate 7,427 of CAMFTQ010000002.1, read as the reverse complement.
TATTTATAAGATGGGCTGGGCTTCTTCTCACGCAGAGGCAAGACAGTTCGTTACACACGGTCACGTAACAGTTAACGGCAAAAGAGTTGATATTCCGTCATACCTTACATCAGTAGGCGACGTTATCGCAATCTGCGAAAAGAGCCGCAGTCTTGATAAGATTAAGGCTGTTGTTGAGGCTAACTCTGCAAGACCTGTTCCTAAGTATTTAGAGGCAAACAACGAAACCTTGGAGGGCAAGGTTGTTGCTGTGGCTCAGCGTGAAGAAATCGACTTAGACGTTGATGAAACTCTTATCGTTGAGTTGTACTCCAAGTAATCCGCATAATTTAAGTTCGGTTACAAGCTTAGCAGCGTAAGCTGTTTAACGTTAAGGAGGAGTTCGCTAATGATAGAGATACAAAAGCCAAGCATTGAAACTAAAGAATTATCAAGCGATGGAAAGTATGGCAAATTTGTTGTCGAGCCTTTGGAAAGAGGCTTCGGCAACACCTTGGGCAACAGCTTAAGAAGAGTTTTGCTTTCATCCTTAGAAGGAGTAGCCGTTACATCTATCAAGATTGACGGTGTTCTCCACGAGTTTTCGACAATTCCCGGTGTTAAAGAAGACGTTACTGAAATCGTTCTTAATATGAAAAGCCTTGTAGCAAAGCTTCACAGCGAGGGTCCAAAGACAGTATCAATTTTTGCTGAGGGTCCCTGTGAGGTTACAGGCGATATGATTCAGTGCGACAGCGAGGTCGAAATTCTCACACCCGACCTTCACATTGCAACACTTGGCGAAGACTCTAAGCTTAATATGGAAATTACACTCGATAAGGGCAGAGGATATGTGCCGGCAGAACGCAACAAGGCGCTAAGCGGCAACAATGTCATCGGTGTATTACCTGTGGATTCCATTTATACACCTGTGTTAAAGGTCAACTATATCGTAGAAAACACACGTGTAGGTCAGATTACCGACTACGACAAGCTTTCGCTTGAGGTGTGGACAAACGGCGTTATAAATGCACAAGAGGCTGTTTCACTTGCAGCTAAGGTGCTTACAGAGCATTTGAATCTCTTTGTTGATTTGTCAGACAAGGGTTCAAGCACAGAGATTATGGTTGAAAAAGACGACAATTCAAAGGGAAAGCTGCTTGAGATGACTATCGAAGAGCTTGATTTGTCTGTTCGTTCATTTAACTGCTTAAAACGTGCAGGTATTAACACAGTTGAAGATTTAATCAATAAGTCAGAGGAAGATATGATGAAGGTAAGAAACCTTGGTCGCAAGTCTTTAGAGGAAGTTATTTACAAGCTTCAATCTCTTGGTTTCGGTCTTCGCTCTGAGGATGAATAAACCCTTTTAAAAACTGAGAAAAGGAGTGAAACAATATGCCAGGTACAAGAAAGCTGGGAAGAACTACTGCTCACAGAACAGCAATGCTCAGAGCTATGGTTACATTCCTGTTTGAAAACGGCAAAATTGAAACTACAGTTACTCGTGCCAAAGAGGTTAGCTCAATGGCAGAGAAAATGATTACAATAGCTAAGGAAGACAGTCTTCACAACAAGCGTCTTGTAATGTCTTTTGTTACTAAAGAGGACGTTGCACACAAGCTGTTTACAGAGATTGCTCCTAAATATAAGGACAGAAACGGCGGCTACACACGCATTACTAAGTTAGGACCACGTCGTGGCGACGCTGCTGAAATGGCAATCATCGAGCTTCTTTAATTGTAATTAAATACAACAACGCCGGAGCGAAAGCTCTGGCGTTTTTTAGTCCTGATATTTGGGTTGTTTTTTCAAAAGTTGTGTTATGTGTCGGCTTCCCTTATCAAATGAAGGGTTCCTCTACGTAGGCTCCCCTTAGAAAGGGGAGCTGTCGGCTTTGCCGACTGAGGGGATTGTCTTGCACTCTTACTTTGGCTTTGTGCAAAAGTTCTGTTTTGTTCATTACCCACAACCCCTCCGTCAAAGCCAAAGGCTTTGACACCTCCCCTTGCACAGGGGAGGCTTTTAGCAATCTCTTACTCCAACATTTGCAATAGAACCAAAACATATAAAAATACCACCCGAAAGATATATCGTAATCTAAATGCTTGTTTTGAGAAGATACAATAATTATCTTTCGGGTGGTCCGTTTTTATTCTGTCGGTACAGTTTTTGTTATGTAGTCTATTACCTCGTGCGAAAGCATAGCTTCTATCTCACAGGGGTCATCGGGGAGTGCGACAATAACCTGCTTTCCGCAACTTATAATATATCCGTCAGGACCGAGCAGGCTTCTTAGCTTTTTTGTGTTACAAAGCGTCAATTTGCTGTTTGCAATAGCTCTTGAAATCACACGTGTAAAGCTGTTGCTGTCGCCTGTTGATAAATTGCCTATCACAAAGACAAGGTAACAGCAGTTAAGCGACTCTACAAGCCTTTGCCCCAAAGCAATCGGTGTTGTTGAAAAGGCTGTTGTGTTTACTGAAATTGAGCTTTTATTCAAAAGTTCGCTTAGCTTTTTTTCGCAAAGCGATGTTTTTTTGGACTGATAAAAAATCAAATCAAATTTCATACTCTTACCCAAAATTAAATCTATTTATTCTGAACAAAACGGAAGAATTCTCAAGTGAACATACTGACGTATTTTGATTTAATTGCTTAGTCTGTGTTCCTTAAAGGTTGCGGCTACTCTCATATTGCTGATGATTTTTGAGTAGTCCATATCCCAGCCTGTGAACGTGTATGAATAATACTCGTCATTCGGCTTGATTGGCGTTTCTGTAGGTGGTGTTGCAGCCTCGCCCTCAACAACCTCCTGCCTTTTCAGAACAGTGCCGTCATAATTTATAAACTCAACGGTATAGATTACGGCGTTGCCGTTTTTATTTGGTTGTGTTGTTTTTTTGCTTCCTGTCAGCTCCTCGCTGCCTTCGAGTTTTCCTTTACCGTCATACCAGCTGATGCTGCCGTCTTTCAGCTCTGTCTGGAACGTTGTCACCTTTGGACGTGTCCCGCCCTGATTGTTATAGTAAACCTGCGGCCATACTGCGTTCTTGTTAAGAGATGCCTTTGAAACGTCAACGCTGAAGTTTTCGTTTTCACGCACCTTTCTTGCTACCACTACGGTTCTGAATTCGGAAAATTCATATGAGCAGGTAGAAAGCGTAATAATCTGATCATTTTCGTTTACATTAACGGGACAGTTGAAAAGCGAACGAACACGCACGTTGTAAACAAAGTTCATAAATTCAGCACTTGAGTTGAAATTTGACTGCATATAGTTGAAAAACTCGCCGTGCTCGTCCAATGTATTTGTCTTGAAAACAGAAATAATCTTCCACGTTGCATTTTCTTTGGGAGTGTCAAAGGTAAATGTTGGATGGGTCTTGTAAAAATTAAGATCGCCCTTAAAGCCCTCCTTCCACGTACCGCCGTAGTCGAGCAGATTACCGAACATACTGCCGTCATTCATATGATGACCGTGCAGAACAAGGTTTTTTGATTTAACGCTCTGCTTAGCCCTGTAATCTACAAAAATACTGCCGTAGCTCGACCAGTCTTTTTTGTAGTTGTGATTAAGATAAAACTGATATGTCGAGGTATCGGTCTTGTTTTCAAGTACAGGGTAATCAATAAGCGTACCGTCAAGCTTAATCCATCCTACAATATCCTCATTGATTTTTTTTAGCTCTTTCCAGTTTTTTGTAAGCGAAGAGCCGTTGTCAACCGATGTTTTATTGTCGTTGTTTGTGTTATGGAAAATATCCTGAATTTCGCTTTGAATACGGTAGTTTTCGGCAGGCTGAATAACAAGGCTGTTAATTAAAAATCCGCCTGCAACAAGAAATACTGCCGCCGCTACAAGAGTTGCTGTCTTTCTTGCCTTTTCTTTTCCGGAATCGCCCTTTGTCGGGAAAATGCTTTTAATAAAGCCTTTCTTTTCTTTTTCAACAGTTACTATGCCGTCAGGGTATTGAAGGGCAGTATTTTCAAATACCTCGTTTGCAAGGCGAACACCGTCTGTAACAAGATCCTCAATGGTTCTTTCTGTAAGAGAAACAGACGGCAAAACCGCAACCTTTGTGCCGAGGTAATTAAAGCAATAGCCCTTGTAGCCCTGCCCCATATCGCCGAGCGTAAATATCTTGATTTTCTTTTTTGTTTTTGACTTTTTCTGTTTGTCCTGAATTTTGCTTTCAGCCTCTGTTACAATATCGGCAAAAAGCTCTCTGAATGAAGTGCTGTCCTTAGTTGTCAGAGCGTTGGCTACTAAAATCATATCTGGCTTGTCGCTGTCGCTAAGGCTTGTGGCAAGAGCTTTTTTGATTTTTGCACCGCTTGCGTCCATCTCTGTTTTATAAATAACGTAACAGTCGTTATCTGCAAGACGTTGCATAACCGACTTAAAGCCGTCGTTTAACGCTTGTAAATCATCGTTATTTGATTGCAGAGAATAAATCTCTATCTTCATATATATCGTCCTCCCTTTACTGCGTTATAATTAAGGATAGATTTCTGTGGTTTTCAGGTTATCTAACGCTTCCAGTATCATCGGCTCAAAATCTACCTTACTCTGAGCTTCCTTAACATATTTCAGCACAGGTCTTGTGCGTGGGTGCTTTGGCGTAAATACCGTACAGCAGTCTTCGTAAGGCTCAATAGAAATGTCGAACGTGTCTATTTTGCGAGAAATCTTAATAATCTCTTCCTTATCCATACCAATAAGCGGTCTGAAAACAACCATATCGGTGGCTTCGTCCGTACAGCCTAAGGCGTATATAGTCTGCGATGCAACCTGACCTAAGCTTTCGCCTGTTATCAAAGCGCCGCTTTCTGTCTGTTTTGCGATACGCTGTGAAATATCCATCATAAGACGGCGCATAATTATTGTGAAAAGCTCCTCGGGGCATTGTGACTGTATTGTTTCTTGTATTTTAGTAAACGGTACTGTAAACATTTTTATATGCCCTGCGTACATACTAACCTTTTGCAAGAGCTTTACTACCTTTTGCTCTGCTCTGGGACTTGTGTACGGAGGACTTGCAAAATGAACTGCGTTAAGCCTTAGTCCTCTTTTTGCCATCATATATGCCGCAACAGGCGAGTCTATACCGCCGCTGATTAAAATTGTGCCGAGTCCTCCCGTTCCGACAGGAATACCGCCTGCACCTCTTTGAGCCTCACCTCTGATGTAAGCCTTGAAGTCACGCACCTCTACGGTTACGGTTAAATCGGGATTGTGAACATCTACTGTCAGGTGCGGGAATTTTTCTAAAATCGCTGCGCCTGTTTCACGACAGATGTCGGGTGATTTTAATGGGAATTTTTTGTCGGAACGCTTTGCTTCAACCTTGAAGGTTTTTGCGTTTTCAAGCTGTTCTGAGAGATAATCGGGCGCAAGGCTTAAAATCTGCTCCATATCCTTTTCGCAGACAGCCGCCCTTGAAAAGGTGACAATACCGAAAATTTTTGAAATTCTTTCGCACACCTCGTCAAGGTCAACGTCGTCGCTGTTTGGCGAAATGCTGATAGTTGACTGTGCGCAGGTAATCTCAAAGCTGCCAAGTCCACGCAACGAGTTTTTGATGTTTTTCTTTAGCATATCCTCAAATGTTCGGCGGTTTAGTCCTTTTAAAACTATTTCGCCGAGCTTTACAAGTATAATTTCTTTCATATCTATGTCCTTTCGGTATGATAAATTACTTTCTGACAAGCGTTTTTGTGCCGATTTTTACAGCCTCGTACAAAGCGTCTATATCTTCCTTTGTATTAAGCTTTGAAAAGCTGATTCTTATTGCACTGTCTGCTCGTTTTTCTGACAATCCCAGAGCTTTAAGTACGTGGCTTTTCTTTCCCTTAGCACAGGCACTTCCGCTGCTGACAAATATATCTGACGCTTCAAGATGATGAAGCATTGTTTCGCTTCTTATACCTAAAACAGATAAATTCAGTACATAGGGTAATGCGTTTTCAGGACTGTTAAGATAAACGCCTTCAAGCGATAAAAGTTTTTCCTTTGCATATTCGTTTAGCTCTTTTACATACTGCATATTTTTGTCAATGTCAAATTCGCTTACCGCACTGCCGAATGCACCGATAAGCGGTAACGCTTCTGTTCCGGGGCGCAGCTTTCTTTCTTGCTCGCCACCGAAGTGTAAAGGAGAAATACGAACACCGCTTTTTACATAAAGCGCACCCACTCCCTTGGGAGCGTGAACCTTGTGCGCCGACAGGCTGATAAGGTCTGCGCCGATTTTAGACGCTTTAATATGAATTTTGCCGTATGCCTGTACCATATCGGTGTGAAAAAGTGCGTTTGATTTTTTGCTTTTGATAATTTTGCTTATATGCTCAATGGGCATTACAGCGCCTGTTTCGTTATTTACAGCCATTACCGAAACAAGTATTGTGTCGCTGTCAACGGCATTTTCTAAAGCCTCTGCCGTGACTATACCGTTTTCATTCGGTGTAAGATATACTACCTCGTAGCCCTGCTTTTGCAGTGCTTCACACGCTTCAAGCACAGAGCTATGCTCAATGGCTGTTGTGACTATTTTTTTGCCCTGTCTTGCTTTTGCTTTTGCCGTGCCGAAAATTGCCGTATTGTTAGCTTCCGTTCCACCGCTTGTAAAGTATATTTCAGTTTCCTTTGCTTTTATCGAGTCGGCTATTATTTTTCTTGCTTTTATAAGCTCCTGCTCTGCTTGCATACCCTTTGTATGCAGAGAGGACGGATTGCCGTAGCACTCGGTCATAATTTGCAGAGCTTTTTTTGCCGCAAGCTGTGATACCCTTGTAGTTGCGCTGTTGTCAAGATAATGTTCTGTCATTAAAATTCTTCTCACTTAATAAAACATATTTTTACCAATAAATTATACTATAAAGCGAAGGAAAAATAAATAGCATTTTTAAATAAAAATCTGTAAATCGGTTACAATAATAAAAAATTTACCGAGGTGATAGTATTGGTCAATAAAAAAGAATACAGTCAGATGGTGAAGACAACTTCAAAGAACAGTGAACTTTTAGTGAATTGTGCGAAAGCCTTTCTAATAGGCGGTGCGATTTGTCTTTTGGGACAGCTTTTGATGAGCTGGTATATGTATATGGGTGCAGAGCAAAAGGACAGTCGGATTTACGTTTCTGTTTCGCTTGTATTTTTGGGTGTTCTGCTGACAGCCTTGCATTTGTATGATGATATAGCAAAACACGCAGGAGCCGGCACGCTTGTGCCGATAACAGGCTTTGCAAACTCTATAGCGTCACCTGCCATTGAGTTTAAGACGGAGGGTTTTGTAACGGGTGTTGGAGCTAAGATGTTTGTAATTGCAGGACCTGTAATTGTGTACGGCATAGGCGCAGGCGTTTTGTACGGACTTATTATTTATATTCTACAGCTTTTCGGTGTTAATATAGGATAAGATTTTAGGGAACTTTTTTGATGAAAA
>CAMFTQ010000001.1 GCA_945988865.1 uncultured Anaeromassilibacillus sp. | reverse complement strand
CCTGTCATTCCTGCAAATCTGTAGGAAAAAACAAACATAAGGATAACCCACGCAAATACTACAGAATAGTAGCACACAATGAAAAATGCGTTTGAGGTAGCCGCCCAGCCAACAGGCTCAAGACGTTTGTTAATACCTCTCATAGATTCCGCAACACCTTTGCGGAATTTTCGTCCGATGGCAACCTCCATCATAAGAAGCGGAATACCCATAATAAACATCGCTGCAAGGTAAACCATCAAAAATGTTCCGCCGCCGTGCTTAGCAGCCAAGCCGGGAAAACGCCACGCATTTCCAAGGCCAACGGCGGAGCCAACTGCGGCAAGGATGAATGTGAGGCGAGAGCTCCACATACCCCTTTTCTCCATACTAATCTCTCCTTTTCGGAAAATTTATTTATATCTACACAAAAAGTAAATATACAACCTAATGATAACATAAAAAACAAGGATTGTCTATACAAAAAATTACATAAATACAAAAAGAAACTGAGAAGTGATAAAAAGTTTTGGCGATTTGTATCATTACTGTGCAAATAAAAACTGTGCCAAAACCGACAGCTCGGCTTTGGCACAGTAAAAATCATTATATCAGCAAAATTTTATCAGCAGGATTCACAGCTACAGCCATGCTCGTGGTCACATTCCTCAATTCTGCCTACAATCGGTTCGGGGTCGATTCCGCTTTTTCTGTAGTAATCAGAAAGAGCCGCCTTTATAGCCTGCTCAGCCAAAACAGAGCAGTGAACCTTAACCGGCGGCAGACCGTCTAAAGCCTCCATAACAGCCTTGTTTGTAAGCTTTAAAGCGTCATCAATAGTCTTGCCCTTGATAAGCTCTGTAGCCATACTGCTTGTTGCGATAGCCGCACCGCAGCCGAAAGTCTTGAATTTGCAGTCAACAATTACGTTACCCTCAACCTTGATATACATTTTCATAATATCTCCGCACTTTGAATTGCCGACCTCGCCGATTCCGCTTGCATCGGGAATCTCGCCGACATTTCTTGGATTTGCAAAGTGATCCATAACCTTTTCAGAATAAGCCATAAAAATACCTCCGTTAATTTTTGTTTGCAGCTTCGTCTGCCTTTATTCTTTCCCAAAGCGGTGACATCGCTCTCAGGCGGTCAACGATTTTCGGAACAATCTCAAGAATATAATCAATATCCTCCTCGGTGTTTTCATCGCTGAAGGATAATCTCATACTTCCGTGCGCAATTTCGTGGGGAAGACCTATCGACAAAAGCACGTGGCTCGGGTCAAGGCTTCCCGATGTGCAGGCAGAGCCTGACGAGGAGCTGACTCCGGCATTGTCAAGAGATAGCAGAAGGCTTTCGCCCTCGATACCCTCAAAGCACATATTGACGTTACCGGCAAGACGGCTTTCTCTGTCGCCATTAAGACGTGAACGCTCAATTTGTAAAAGACCGTCAATAAGTCTGTTGCGCATTTTTGTAAGACGTGGAATACGCTCGTCCATTGTGTCAACTGCAATCTGAAGTGCTTCGGCAAGTCCTACAATGCCGGCAACATTTTCTGTGCCTGCTCGCTTGCCACGCTCCTGTGCGCCGCCGTCAATGATATTGTCAAAGCGTATGCCCCTTCTTATATATAAAGCACCGCAACCCTTAGGACCGTGAATTTTATGTGCAGTTAATGACAAAAGGTCGATGTTCTGCTGTTGTACGTCAATTTTTACGTTGCCTACAGCCTGAACTGCGTCTGTGTGGAAGATAACGCCCTTTGCTCGGCAGATTTTGCCGATTTCAGCTATAGGCTGAATTGTGCCGATTTCGTTATTCGCATACATTATCGTTACAATAGCGGTATCTTCTCTGATAGCCTTTTCTACGTCCTCAGGCTTTACAATGCCGTTTTCATACACATCAAGATACGTTACCTCAAAGCCTTCCTTTTCAAGTGCCTGACAGGTGTGCAAAACTGCGTGATGCTCAAATTTTGACGTGATGATATGCTTTTTGCCCTTTGATTTTAACGCTCTGCATACTCCCTTTATTGCCCAGTTGTCAGACTCTGAACCGCCCGAGGTAAAGTAAATCTCGTTAGGAAAGGCTGCGCCTAAGTTCTTAGCTATGCTTTCTCTTGCATTTTCAACAGCCTGTTTTGCTTTTGCGCCAATGCGGTAAAGGCTTGACGGGTTGCCGTAAACCTCTGTATAATACGGCAGCATTTTTTCAAGTACCTTTGGATTTACAGCAGTAGTTGCGGCGTTATCCGCATAAATCTGTACCATTTTTTTCACCTTCGTTATATGTTTATCAAAAAAATCAATCGTTTGCTCTTTTGCTATATTCTGCAAAAAACAGATAAATATTTTTGCAAATGACTTTTTGTATGAAAAATCAGGCAAAAGAGTATAAATCGGTCAGTCGGTCAGGCAAATTTCCTTGCGGCGGCAACTGCAAGTGCGTCACACCGCTCGTTTTCGGGATGACCTGCGTGACCTTTTACCCATTGTATATCAACCTCGTGAAAGTCATACAGCTCAAGCAGACGCTGCCACAGCTCCGGGTTAAGAGCAGGCTCTTTTTTGTTTCGCATCCAGCCGTTTTGCTGCCATTTTTTTGCCCAGCCGAGCTTTAAAGCGTTGCAGACATACTGCGAGTCGCTGTAAAGCGTAACAGAGCAACGTTCCTTTAAAAGAGAAAGCGCCTGTATCACAGCGGTAAGCTCCATACGGTTGTTAGTCGTGTTTTTTTCTCCGCCCGAGATTTCTTTTTCTGTTCCCTTATAGCGCAGTATTGCGCCCCAGCCGCCGGGACCGGGATTGCCCTGACAGGCACCGTCTGTAAAAATCTCTACGTGCTTCAAGCTCATTCTCCTTTAGTTCAATCACCTGATATACCCCTTTATTATATCACAAAGTTGGTAGTTTGCAACAGTTTTTGTATTTATTTCTTTTTTTGGCAAATTGAAAAAGCAGAGTGAAAAACAGCTCAAAGAAAATCTATATTACTTTTTATATAATACACTTGTTTCAAAGTTTAGTCATTCTAATTAGGCGTTGGTTTTGTCGGGTTTACAGATAGTCTGCAAGGTTTTTATGGTATGTGAAAGCAAAGGGCAACAGCTTATCTATTATTTTTTCGGCTTTTTTCTCTTAATAATATAAATCACAGCAAACACAGCGATATCGGCATTAAGCAAGATCAGAATAATATCGGCAGTCCACAGCAAAGCAGTTGACGAAAATGCAAGGTCGTCCCATTTAACCGCATAAAGGTCGTATTCGCCGTTTTCGTCAGGTGCAAAGCTTATGTATGCAAATGTGCCGTTTTTTATGCGAAAACGTGTTGCTCCGTTGTCAAGATAGCAGGTAAGCGACCTTAAGTTTTCCGTAAAAAATTTCTGGCGGAATATCTCTAATGGAGAATAATACGAATTATAAACATCTCTGTCGTGAAACAGATTAAATATAATATCAAAATAATTATATGATGATGTAAATCCGTTTGCAACCGAGTAGCTGTCATTTTCTTCTGATTGCTTTTCCGTATCGTAGTCGGTGCTTCCGTTTATGTCAAAGCGTAACATTCTTGCACTGAATATTCCGTTGGTAAGATGACTGAAAATATATTCTCCTGTATTTGTCTGCATACAGTTAATGAAATCGTTCTTATTTTCAAAGCGAGTTTTTTTAGCTATCCACAAAGGGTTAAGGCTGTTTACGATAACCTCTGCAATTATAAGCAAAGCAAAGACTATTGATGCAATAAGTATGAGCTTTCTTTTTATTTTTGCGTTAAATTTACTGTTTTCATTCAGACTGTATTTATCACTCTTATTAACAACTGCGTCTTTAATAAACGATATTAAAACACATATGACTGATGATACTACGAGCGTCATGGGCAGAGATATTATTCCAACAATGACAAGTGGGGGACTGCAGAACAGTGCAAAAATGACAGCGTAAATCACTGCAAAAAAATATTTTAAGACTGAAAGTCTGAAATCAAAAAGCTCTTCAAATTCAAAATCCTCATCACTTGTGGCGGTTCTTGCGTTCATTAAAAAAATAAACTGGCACAATAATGCTGAAACTATAAAGCAAAAGCCAACGGCTGCACCTAAAAATATCATATCAAACGATAAGGTGCAAACAAAGAAAGCAATTACAGCAATCAGTATAAGACCGAAAGAGATAATCGTGCGTGTTTTGAGCCTTAAAAGCTCAATTTTTAAGAGTTTTTCTATACTTTTATGCGATATTTCAGGGGTAGTAAAGTTTTGATTTTGACTTTTTTCTGTGTTTATTCTTTGCCCTTTTAACAGCTCATCAGCGGTTACACCAAAAAGCGCTGCAATTATCGGGATTAAGTTAAGGTCGGGATAGGTTTCGTCACGTTCCCATCTGCTTACCGATTTATCGGACACATTCAGCTTTTCCGCAAGCTGTTTTTGGGTCATACCTTGAGCCTTGCGCAAAACAGCGATAAAAGAACCCATAGTTTTCTTTTCCATAGCTTTCTCCTCATTCTTATCAGATATTCTATTGTGAATTCACTGCAATAATTATACCATTTTGAGAAAAAAATAAAAGGTCGCAAAGCGAAAATTACTCTCAGAAGGTGAGAATTGATGAAAAAACGATAAATAACAAAATATGGCTACTGTTTCTATTGACAGTGTAGCTTTAAAATTGTAAAATAAAGTGTATATTTATATTCGGTAAGTATGTCTGTTTTGCAAAAACGGACTTGATATAGCGATATTTTATAATTAAAACAGTGATCGGATTTTTGTGTTTTTTTAACCGTTGTGCGTGTGACGGGTTTTTATCTGATTTTATTATTTGATTTGTTATTTTTATAAAATTTTTCGCCAAAATATAGTATAACGATAAAACGAAAAAGATTAACGGAGGTAAATTTAGTGACTCAAACAAAAAGTAAAAAAAGAGCCGAGGAGAGCAAGGGTGCGTCCTCAAAGGCTGACAACAAAAAGAGCTATCAGCCAAAAAGAGCAAAGAGTTATTCATCAGGCTCGCAGAAAAACGGCAGGACAGGGCATTTGAAAAACAGAAACCGTTCCTACAATAACCAGAAGCAAACGCAGTCGCCGTCTGTCAAGGTGTCATTCTTAGGCGGCTTAAACGAGATCGGCAAAAACATAACGATGTTTGAATGTAACGATGATATTATTTTAGTTGACTGCGGTATGGCTTTCCCCGACAGCGAGATGCTCGGCGTTGACCTTGTTATCCCCGATTTCACCTATGTGGAGCAAAATCAGGACAGAATCAAGGGTATAGTTTTAACTCACGGACACGAGGACCATATCGGCGCTTTGCCGTACCTTTTAAGCAGAATAAAGGTGCCGATTTACGGCACTGCGCTCACAATCGGACTTGTGGGCAACAAGCTCAAGGAGCATAACCTTTTCAATCAGACAACGCTCAACATTGTAAAGCCGGGCGATACAGTAAAATTCGGCTGTATATCTGTTGAGTTTATCCACGTAAACCATTCTATCCCCGACGCTGTAGCCGTTGCTATTCACACACCGGGCGGTACAATCGTACACACAGGCGATTTTAAAATCGACTTTACACCTATTTCGGGCGGAATGATAGATTTATCACGCTTTGCACGTCTTGGCGATGAGGGCGTTTTGGCGCTGATGGCTGACAGTACAAACGCAGAGCGTCCCGGCTACACACCGACAGAGCAGAAGGTTTCCGACAGCTTTGACAATATTTTCAGAAGGGCTGTTAATCAGAGAATTATTATCGCAACCTTTGCTTCAAACGTAAACAGAGTTCAGCAAATCATAAACTGTGCATATAAATATGGCAGAAAGGTCGCCTTTTCGGGCAGAAGTATGGTCAACTATATGGCTGTTGCATCAGAGCTTGGCTATCTCGATGTTCCCGAAAATGTAATTATAGATTTAGATATGCTCAGCCGTTATCCGTCTGAGAAGATAGTTCTTGTAACAACAGGCAGTCAGGGCGAGCCTATGTCGGCACTGTCAAGAATGGCTTATTCAGACCACCGCAAGGTTGTCGTGGGCGCAGGCGATTTAATTGTAATATCTGCAAATCCTATTCCGGGCAACGAAAAGACAGTCGGCAACGTAGTTGACGAGCTGCTGAAAAGAGGCTGTGAGGTTGTGTATGAGTCAATGTACGAGGTGCACGTATCAGGCCACGCCTGTCAGGAGGAGCTTAAAATAATGCACAGCCTTGTAAAGCCAAAGTATTTTATCCCTGTTCACGGCGAGCAGAAACAGCTCAGAAAACACGCAAGGCTTGCCGAAAGCTTGGGTATGGACAGCAAAAATATATTTATAGGCGATGTCGGAAGCACGATTGAGCTTAACAAAAGCTATATCAAGGAGCTTGCGCCTGTAACGGCAGGCAAGGTATTTGTTGACGGACTCGGAGTAGGCGATGTAGGAAGTATCGTACTGCGTGACAGAAAGCACTTGGGACAGGACGGACTTATAATCATCGTTGCATCTCTTGATGTTTATGACGGTCACGTTATAAGCGGTCCCGATATTGTTTCAAGAGGCTTTGTGTATGTGCGTGAAAGCGAAAGTCTGCTTGAAGAGGTAAGACAGGTTTCGCTTAATATTCTTGATGACTGCGCCGACAACAACATTCACGAGTGGGGCATTATCAAAAACAGGATTAAAGACGATATTTCAAAGCTAATCGGTATGAGAACACGCAGAAGTCCTATGATTCTGCCTATTTTAATGGAAGTGTAATTTTATAATGATACAAAATTTTGTCAGTCCGGATAAAAAGGGGGCGGCACATTTTGAATAAAAGAATATACACCGTTTCACCGTTTACAATAGTTTTTGCGTTGATAATGGCTTGTATGGCGTTTGTATCGCTTAAATACAACTATATTTTATTTATTGTAGAGCTGAGTGCCGCAATTATTTCTCTGTGCGCCGCCATAATAGTTGACAGGCATTTCAGAAAATATGTTGATTCAATAGTCAAAAAAGCGTTTAAGAATGTTCACGGCTTCAACGAGGAATACCTTGACCGCTTTAAGCTGCCTGTTGCAGTTACAGGTGAAAGCGACGATATTATCTGGTACAACAGGTATTTCAAAAAACAGCTCGGCAAGGGCAAAAACGTGACAGGCTCTGACATTACGTCATTTTTGGGTGGAGTTGATTTAAGCTTGCTTGCCGACAGTGACGGCACCGATATTGACTATGACGGCAGAAGCTACACTGTTTTTGCAAATCACGCAGGCAACGGTATGGTGTTTTACTTTGTTGACTGCACGTATTACAAGCAGCTTGAAAAGGAATACGAGGATTCAAGAACAAGCGCCGCCATTATAGTAATCGACAGCGCAGACGACCTTATAAACGCAAGCGAAGAGGAAACAACACGCATAGTAATCAGCATTGAGGATTTACTCCAACGCTGGGCGGCTATGCATAACGCACTGTATAAACGTCTTGCAGGCGGCAGGTATATGATTATCTTTGAAGAAAAAGAAATCGTGAATATGATAGCCACAAAGTTTAAAATTCTTGACGAAATCAGGAATATTCCGTTAGACGGGCGAACGGCTACAATTTCTGTCGGCATAGGCAGAGGCTGTAAAACTCTGCGAGAAAGCGAGCAGGAGGCGCGAAAGGCGCTTGAAATGGCACTCGGCAGAGGCGGAGATCAGGTTGCCGTTCGTACAGGCGAAAGCTACGAATTTTTCGGCGGTGTAGCTCCCGGTGTTGAAAAACGCAGTAAGGTGCGGGCAAGAGTTATCTCGACCACGCTTGCAAAGGCGATTATCGACAGCGACAAGGTGCTGATTATGGGGCATAGGTTCTCTGACCTTGACTGCGTAGGCGCATCAATCGGTATTTACGGCGCAGTTGTAAAATCGTTCTCAAAGCATGCGCATATTGTTATTGATAAAGAAAAATCAATGGCAAAGGCGCTTGTCGAAAGATACGAATCAGAAAAAGGGGGAGATGTTTTTATTTCTCCCGATGAAGCCTTGAAAGAGGTAACACCGAAAACACTGCTTATCATTCTTGACACACATTCACAGTCTATGGTAGAAAGCGAAGCGCTTTATACAAAATGCTCCTCTGTGGTTGTTATTGACCACCACAGAAAGGCTGTGAATTACATAAACAATTCAATTGTATTCTATCACGAGCCGTCAGCGTCATCTGCGTCTGAAATGTGCACAGAGCTTCTGACATACATCGGCGACAATACCGTTTCAAAGTCAGAGGCAGAGGCACTTATGGCAGGTATTATGCTCGATACAAAGAATTTTGTCATTAAAACAGGCGTTCGCACATTTGAGGCGGCGGCGTATTTAAGGCAAAAGGGTGCAGACAACGTAGCTGTCAAAAAGCTGTTTGCAGGTGATATAGCAATATACAGAGAAAAGGCACAGGTTGTGTCGGCGGCTCAGATATATAAGTCCTGCGCTATTGCTGAGGTTGAAAAGGAAAAGAAGGAAATAAGGCTTATAGCCGCACAGTCGGCAGACGAGCTTCTGACATTAAGCGGAATTAAAGCCTCGTTTGTAATTTTTGTCACAGACAGGTCAACCGTTAATATATCGGCAAGAAGCTACGGACAGATAAATGTTCAGATAGTTATGGAAAAGCTCGGCGGCGGCGGTCACCAGACAATGGCTGCTGTTCAGCTTAGCGACACAACAGTCGAAAAGGCAAGAGAGCTGCTTATAAAAGCATTAGATGAAACTATAGGAAATTAAAGGTATTTCAGGAGGTAATTAAAATGAAGGTTATTTTATTACAGGACGTTAAAGCACTCGGCAAAAAGGGCGAGCTTGTAAATGCGGCAGACGGCTATGCAAGAAACTTCCTTTTCCCGAAGGGACTTGCAAAGGAAGCTAACGCTCAGGCTATGAACGAGTACAGAAACGCAGAAAATTCAAAAAACTTTAAGGTAGAAACACAGATAAACGAGGCAAAAAAGGCAAAATCTGCATTAGAGGGCGAAACCTTTAAAATGACTGCAAAGGCAGGCAAAAACGGCAAGCTCTTCGGCAGTGTTACCTCAAAGGAAATCAGCGCAGAAATCAAACGTCAGAAGGGTATTGACGTTGATAAAAGAAAGATTATTCTTGACAGCGAAATCAAGGCATTCGGCACATATAATGCTGAAATCAAGCTCTACTCAGGCATTACCGCAAGCGTAAAGGTTCAGGTGTCAGAGGAGCAGTAACGAAAGACGGTTAAAAACTATGGCTAATTCAAATATTACATCAGGCTATGACGGCCTTAACCTGCCCTACAGTCCCGAAGCGGAACAGGCGGTGCTTGGCGCTGTTATCCTTGAGCCTGTCTGCCTTGACAGGGTAGTCGGTATTCTGCCGAATCCTGACTATTTTCACGTTACAACGCATCGTGTTATCTACAGGGCGATGCTCGAAATGTTCGCAGACGGACTGACAGTTGACGTTGTAACACTGCTTGAAACGCTCAAGCGTGACAAGGATTTTGACGAAGCAACAGGAAAAACATATTTATTTCAGCTTGCCAACAACTGCCCGTCATATTCAAATGTTGAAGTATATGCAAGGATTGTCCGTGACAAGTTTGAGGTAAGACAGCTTATAACGGCTGCACGTGATATAGTTGAGGACGCATCAGGCGGCGAATATGAGCCGTCTGTACTGCTTGACTCGGCAGAGCAGAGGATTTTTGACATCAGACGAGGCAAAAACGTAAACGGTATGCAGCGTCTTGACGAGGTTATCATTGAAACGTTTGACAGGCTCGATTCGTTAAACAGCGAAACTGACGATAAAATGAAGCCGATTCCATCGGGTATATCAGACCTTGACAAGGTTATAACGGGACTTAACCGTTCCGACCTTATCCTGCTTGCCGCACGTCCCGGTATGGGTAAGACAAGCTTTGCGCTGAATATTGCACGTTATGTTTCTGTTACGGCAAAGAAAAAGGTTGCGTTCTTTTCGCTTGAAATGACAAAGGAACAGCTTGCGTCAAGACTTTTGTCAACAGAGGGACTTGTTGAGGGTACAAAGCTAAGAACAGGCAAGCTAAGCGAAGAGGAATGGCAAAGGCTTGTAGCGGCAGGCGATGTTCTTAGCAAGGCTGATATGTACCTTGACGACACGCCGGGTATTTCAGTCGGAGAGATGAAAGCAAAGCTAAGACGACTTAAAAACGTTGACTTAGTTGTAATCGACTATTTACAGCTTATGGCAAGCGGTAAAAGAATAGACAACAGAGTGCAGGAAATTTCGGAAATTACAAGAAATCTCAAGATAATGGCTAAGGAGCTTAACGTTCCGCTTATCACGCTTTCACAGCTTTCACGTTCAAGTGAAAAAAGAGAGGATCACAGACCGCAGCTTTCTGATTTGCGTGACTCGGGTTCTATCGAGCAGGACGCAGATATTGTACTGTTTTTGTATCGTGAGGGCTACTATGACAAAAATCGTGACGAGGATTCAGACGCAGCACCGTCAACAGACCAGAATTCGGGCGAATGTATAGTAGCTAAGAACAGACACGGCGCTATGAACACCGTAAAGCTTCATTGGCAGGGCGAGTTTATGCGTTTTACTTCTGTGGAGGGTATGCGTGAGGAATAAGGTTTTACATACAATCGAAAAATATAATATGCTCAATAAGGGCGACAGCGTAATAATTGCATTGTCGGGCGGAGCAGATTCGGTCAGCCTTTTTCACGTGATTTTAAGTCTTAAAGAATTGTACTCGCTCAATGTTTTTGCAGCGCACGTAAATCATAACCTAAGAGGTGCAGAGTCAGAGCGTGACGAGGATTTTGTCAGAGAGCTTTGCAAAAATCATAACGTGCCTCTTTTTGTAAAAAGCGTTGACATAGCGTCCTTGTCAGAAAAGCAGAAAATCAGCGAGGAGCTGTGTGGCAGAAATGTAAGGTATGAGTTCTTTTCACAGCTTGCAGATGAAAAAAACGCAAAAATCCTGACGGCACACACAGCAGACGACAGCTGTGAAACGCTTATCTACAACATAGCAAGGGGAACATCGCTAAACGGCTTGTGCGGTATTCCCGCAATTCGTGGCAATATATACAGACCGCTTATAGAGGTTACTTCAAAGCAGATCAGAGAATACTGCAAAAGTAACAACTTTTCGTATGTAACAGACAGCTCAAACCTGACTGACGAATACACAAGAAACAAAATCAGGCACAACGTAATCCCTGTTCTAACCGAAATAAATCAGTCCTTTATTGCCGGAAGCGTTGACTTTTTCGACAGAATGAGGCAGATAAATGAATATTTTGAGAAAATTGCATACGAAAATTTATTAAAATGTACTTGCAAAAACGGCTATAGCTGTGATATGCTAAAAAGAGTACCAAAAGCCTTATTGTCACAGATGATAGCTTTAATCATAAATCAATCCGGTGCTGAAGCTGACAGCAGACATATAAAGCTTTGTATTGAAATAATACAAAACGGCGGTGCTGTCTGTCTTAAAAACGGCAAAAAGGCCGTCAGCTCACAGGGTGTTTTCAGAATAACAGACGAAAGCGACAGCATTTGCGAGCTTGAGCCTGTTAAGCTTAATTCTGAATTGGAAGTTTTATATAACGGCAAAAGTTATTTTTTTGAAAAGAAATCATTTGATAAATCAATAGTTAATGATAATAACTGCTTTGACAGTTCATTTGTCACAGAAGATACGGTTGTAAGAACAAGAAAAGAGGGTGATACCTTTACCTTGCCGAACCGCTGTGTGACAAAATCACTTAAAAAGCTGTTTATAGAGCTTAAAATCCCGAGAGAAAAGCGAAACAGTATTTTGCTTGTCACAAACGGTAATGATGTGCTGTGGATAGAGGGTATAGGAGCGTCACAAAAAGCAAGAGTCACCAAAAAGACAAAGGAGCTTTTTTTAATTGACATAAAAGAAAAATGATTTTGACAGTATCACTATTCGGTTTTTATTATAAATAAGGTGTTTTTAAACATACTAAAACAAGGAGTGAGTTTTAATTGAACAAAAAGAAAACCGGCAGAAATCTTCTTATTTATTTGGGAATACCTATTGTTATTTTGCTTGTAATGGCTTTTGTTATGACCTCAAACTCAAAAATCAGCTACAAGTATTCTGAAATTTTAGAGATGTTCAGAGAGCAAAAGGTACATTCATTTACGGCGGATTGGGGCACAGGCACAGTTACGCTTGACGTAGATGCAGAATATATCAAAGAGCTTAACAAGGAAAAAACTAAAAACACAAACAGCTTTTCATTGTTCGCTCCGTCAACATCGCAGACAACGCCTGCTGACGATAAGCAGAATAACACTGCCACTACAGACGTTACTTCGGATAAAAAGAAGACAACAAAAATCACTGCACAGGTCGGCAGCGTCAAGGACTTCAAGGACGATATAAGACCGTATATCGATGAGTATAATGAGGCTCACCCTGACGATAAGCTCGAATTTGACCTGCCTGTAACAGACAACAGCTTCTGGCTTTCGTTTATTCCTTACCTCATAATGGGTGTAATATTTGTCGCTTTCTATATGCTCATTTTCAAAAGAATGGGCGGCGGCGGTCTTGGCGGAAAGGAAATGAACTTCGGCAAGGCAAAAATTAAGAATATGAATGACGAAAAACGCAAGACTACGTTTGACGATGTAGCCGGTGCTGACGAGGAAAAGGAGGAGCTTGAGGAAATTGTAGAATTTCTGAAAAATCCTACAAAATTCAACTCCTTAGGTGCAAGAATCCCCAAGGGCGTTCTTCTTGTAGGCCCTCCCGGTACAGGTAAAACGTTAATCGCAAGAGCAGTTGCAGGCGAAGCCGGAGTGCCGTTTTTCTCAATTTCAGGCTCTGACTTTGTAGAAATGTTTGTCGGCGTAGGTGCTTCACGTGTACGTGACCTTTTTGAACAGGCTAAGAAAAACTCACCGTGTATTATATTTATTGACGAAATTGACGCAGTAGGCAGACAGAGAGGTGCAGGCTTAGGAGGCGGCCACGATGAGCGTGAGCAGACTCTTAACCAGCTTCTTGTAGAGATGGACGGCTTCGGCGCAAACGAGGGAGTTATTATGATTGCCGCTACCAACCGCCCCGACATTCTCGACCCTGCGCTTATGCGTCCGGGACGTTTTGACAGACAGGTTATCGTAGGACATCCCGATATTAACGGACGTGAAGCAATACTCAAGGTTCACGCAAGAGAAAAACCGCTTGCTCCCGATGTAAAGTTAAAGACTATCGCAAAGCAGACGGCAGGCTTTACAGGTGCAGACCTTGAAAACCTCTTAAACGAGGCGGCACTTCTTGCGGCACGTAAGGACAAAAAGGCTATTACAATGGCTGAAATTGAAGAAGCTACAATCAAGGTTGTAGTCGGCACTGAAAAGAAGTCAAAGGTAATGAGCGAAAAAGAGAAGAAGCTCACAGCCTATCACGAGGCAGGCCACGCTATTGCGCATTACTTCCTTGAAACTCAGGACCCTGTTCATCAGATTTCGATTATACCAAGAGGTATGGCAGGTGGCTTTACAATGAGCCTGCCGTCAGAGGATAAGTCGTATAACTCACGTCAGGAAATGCTCGAAAATATAGTGACGCTCTTAGGCGGTCGTGTTGCCGAGGCTATCATTCTGAAGGACGTTTCTACAGGCGCTTCAAACGATATTGAAAGAGCGACAAAAACAGCCAAGGCTATGGTTACAAAGTACGGTATGACAGAGGAGTTAGGCCCTGTTTGCTACGGTTCGGGCAACAACGAGGTGTTTATCGGCAGAGATATGGGACACGTACAGGATTATTCAGAAGAAACAGCCGCAAAAATCGACAAGGCTGTGCTTGAGATTATCCAAAACGGCTACAAGCACTGCGAGCAGATACTCACAGATAATATTGATAAGCTCCATCAGGTTGCACAGTACCTTATTAAGTACGAAAAGATGGGCGCAGAGGACTTTGACGCAGTTATGAAGGGAACATACACAGAACCCGAGCAGTCAGAGGACGAAGAAACAGAGGAATAATAAGCTAAGCAGGGTGGCAGACAGCCGCCCTGTTTTGAGATTTACAGATGAGGTAATTTATGAGCAGCAACAGTATTATTGTAAAGGGCGCAAGGGTTCATAATCTGAAAAATATAGATGTAGAAATCCCACGTGACAAGCTTGTTGTAATAACAGGTCTTTCCGGTTCGGGTAAATCATCGCTTGCCTTTGACACTATCTATGCCGAAGGACAAAGAAGATACGTCGAGAGCCTTTCGTCCTATGCAAGAATGTTTTTAGGTCAGATGGAAAAGCCCGATGTAGATAACATCAGCGGACTTTCTCCTTCAATTTCCATCGACCAGAAAACTACGTCAAAAAATCCACGCTCAACTGTAGGAACGGTTACGGAAATTTACGACTATTTAAGACTTCTGTACGCAAGAATAGGCGTTCCGCACTGCCCTGTCTGCGGAAAAGAAATCCGTCAGCAGACGATAGACCAGATTGTGGATAAGGTGCTGTCGCTTGACAAAGGCACAAAAATTCAGATAATGGCTCCCGTAATTAAGGGCAAAAAGGGCGAGCATACAAAGGAGCTTGAAAAGGCTCGCAAGGGCGGTTTTGTACGTGCGAGGGTTGACGGCATTATTTATGATTTGTCAGAGGAAATAAAGCTTGAAAAAAACAAAAAGCATAATATAGAAATCGTAATAGACAGGCTTGTGATAAATGACGAAATACGCTCACGTCTTGCAGACAGCCTTGAAACAGCGTCATCACTTACAAACGGACTTATGGTAGTTTCCGTTGTCGGCGGTGAGGATATGCTCTTTTCACTCAACTACGCCTGCCCCGAGCATGGCATAAGCATTGACGAGCTGTCGCCGAGAATGTTTTCCTTTAACAACCCCTTTGGTGCGTGTAAAAAATGTACCGGACTGGGCGTATTTATGAAGATAGATCCGTCACTTGTTATCCCCGACAGCAGTCTGTCTGTCAATCAGGGCGGTATCAAGGCAAGCGGTTGGGCGATGGAGGGCAACACTATTGCAAATATGTATTTTAACGGCCTTGCAAAGCACTACGGCTTTTCTCTTGATACGCCTATCAAGGATTTAGACGAAAAAATTGTAGATATTCTGCTTTACGGTACAAAGGGTGAAAAAATCAAGGTTAAACGCTCCACCGCCTTTGGCGAGGGTAATTATGAGGTTGCGTTTGAGGGAGTTATTAACAACCTGCAAAGGCGATATAACGAAACGCAGAGCAACTGGATAAAAGAAGAAATAACAGGCTTTATGGCTGAAATCCCCTGTGACGAGTGCCACGGCAGACGTCTTTCAAAGGAGAGCTTGTCGGTAACAGTCGGCGGTATCAATATAAGCGAGCTTTGCGACAAGTCGGTAGTTGACGCAATAGAATTTATTGACAGCCTTGTGCTTTCAGAGCGTGAGCAGATGATAGCAAAATCTATTTTAAAGGAAATTAAGGAGCGTCTTGGATTTTTAAACAGCGTAGGACTTGGCTACCTGACGCTTTCACGCTCATCGGGAACGCTTAGCGGCGGCGAAAGTCAGCGTATCCGCCTTGCAACGCAGATAGGCAGCTACCTTATGGGAGTAGTTTATATTCTTGACGAGCCGAGCATAGGACTTCACCAAAGAGATAACTCAAAGCTCATTAAAACTCTGCAAAGGCTTCGTGACTTGGGTAATACCGTAATAGTAGTTGAGCATGACGAAGAAACTATGACGTCAGCCGATTATATTGTTGATGTAGGACCGGGCGCAGGAGTTCACGGCGGTGAAATCGTCTGCTGCGGTACGCTTGACGAAATTAAACAGTGCGACCGTTCAATAACAGGTATGTATTTAAGCGGAAAAAGGCAAATCCCTGTTCCCGAAAAAAGGCGTGAGGGCAACGGCAAATTCATTGAAATTATCGGCGCAAGGCAGAACAACCTGAAGAACATCAACGTAAAAATTCCGCTTGGCAAGCTTGTTTGCGTAACAGGTGTGTCAGGCTCGGGCAAGTCGTCACTTATCAATTCAATTTTGTATAACCGCCTTGCAAGTGAATTAAACCGTGCAAAAACAAGAAGCGGTGCTCACAAGGAAATAAGAGGAATTGAAAATCTTGACAAGGTTATCGACATAAATCAAAGCCCTATCGGCAGAACTCCTCGCTCAAACCCTGCGACATACACAGGCGTTTTTACCGATATAAGAGAGCTTTTTGCCTCAACCTCAGAAGCAAAAATGCGTGGTTTTTCGGCAGGCAGATTTTCGTTTAATGTAAAGGGCGGCAGATGCGAGGCTTGTCAGGGTGACGGAATTATCAAAATCGAGATGCACTTTTTGCCCGATATTTACGTTCCCTGCGAGGTGTGCAAGGGCAAAAGGTATAATAGAGAAACGCTTGAAGTCAGGTACAAGGGCAAAACTATTCACGATGTTCTTGAAATGACGGCAGAGGAAGCGTGTGAATTTTTCGGCAATATTCCGAAAATAGCAAGAAAAATAAAAACTCTGTGTGAAGTAGGACTTGGCTACATCAAGCTGGGTCAGCCTGCAACAACGCTGTCAGGCGGCGAGGCTCAGCGAGTTAAGCTTGCAACAGAGCTTTCAAAACGCAGTACGGGCAAAACTATTTATATCCTTGACGAGCCGACAACAGGACTTCACATAGCAGACGTTCACAAGCTTATAGAGGTTTTGCAAAAGCTTGTTGACACAGGCAACACTGTTGTTGTAATCGAGCATAACCTTGATCTTATCAAGACTGCCGACCATATTATAGATTTAGGCCCCGAGGGCGGAGATATGGGAGGACAAATTGTAGCTCAGGGTACTCCCGAGCAGGTGTGTATGGTGAAGGAATCCTACACAGGGCAGTATTTAAAGCCACTTCTTGAATAAAAATTTCACAAAAATAAAATTATTTTTGAAAAGTTGCATTTTTGAGTGCAACTTTTCTTTTTTTATGCCTAAGGTTGGAGGTGTATTTAATGATAATGATCCAAAACGGACAATTCATTGTTCCGAAATGTGAGCGAAAAATAGGCTTTACAGGCGACAACGCTCACAAAACGGTAAGATTTTTTATCTCTGACAGCACACAGGGAGAATGGTTTTACCGAATTTATCTCAAATTTGACGACGGCACAGTAAATTATTTTATACCCGACAGCACAAAAACAGATGACGGCACAGAAATTATATGGGAGGTTAAAGACGAGCATATTTTCAAAGGCGGTATTGTTACGCTTCAGATAAAAGCCTTTAACGATACAGGCGAGGTTTACCATACAAACACTACACACCTGATTGTGGGCGATACCATTGAGTTTGGCGACTGCTTTTCGGAAAAGCAAAATGCAGAATTTCTGGAATACGAAAAAAGGCTCAATGAAATTTTAAAGCAGATTGTAACAGAGCAGAGCAAGCTGCCATACATTGGTAGTAACAAGAATTGGTTTGTTTATGACAGAGAAACAGAAAAATTTGTAGATACTAAGGTTCGTGCCGAGGGTGTATATGAATTGCAGGATTTTTCGGTAACTACAGACAAGCTTGCCAACAACTGTGTCACAGCAGCAAAGCTTGCAAAAGACGCTGTAGTTCACGGCACTATTGCACCAAACGCAATAGTGGATGGTAATATTTCAAGAGGTGCGGTAACTACAGACAAGCTCGCAGACGGTGCTGTCACGATGCCAAAAATAGCCGAGGAAGTCTTTGATGAGTTTAACGACAGATATACAAGTATCGAAGTAATCGACTATATATCACGTGTTGAATACCTCAACAGCTGTACCGACGGCGGCAAAATATATCTGATTAACAGCATAACACCGCCGTTTTCAACAGAGCTGAACGTTTCCACAGGCTCAACCTACGGCTATTTACACTGGGTAGGTGAAATGCAGAAGCTGACCGTTATAGATGGTGTAAGCAACGCAGTTAAGACGTTCACCAGAAGATGTCAGAGGGGTGAAGGCTCACAGGCAAGCATAATAGTAGGCTGGAGCAATTTTGCAGAGCAAATTAACAGCTACGGTGCAGTCAACTTAGGTATGGTTGATGATTTGTCAACGCTTAACGGCTGTACCGACACGCAAAAGGAGTATTTCTTCAAGGTCGGTAATTCTCTTCAGGGCGAGTTTGAGTATATGACAAATAACGCATTTGGTATTTTGAACTGCTATAAGGTATCAGACAATAAATATATGCAGACAGTAAAAATCATCGGCGGTGCTGAGTTTACATATAAGCGCACCCACGACAACGAGCAGGGTAGTTGGACTGCATTTGCGTTCGTAAGTGACGGCAGATACTATGAACTTAACAGCAAGATAGATGTAATTGATAGCACGGTTGCACAAAACGCAGCCAACATAACACAAAACACAGCCGACATAACAAAGCTCAAGACCGATACCCTCGACAACACAGAGGCAATAACGCAGAACACAGCCGA